>DQLO01000366.1 GCA_015660155.1 Verrucomicrobiota bacterium | reverse complement strand
GGCAGACGAATTGGGGAGTGATGAAACTGCGCTTTGACGATGGATCCTTCAGCGGCAATTACGGGCCATCGCAACACGCGGTGAGCGGCCGTTTTGATCCGAAATTTCCCTGCGTGTTGCGGGGGATCTGGCGGCACACCAAGAGCACGGCAACCGGCCGGTTCACATTTCGCATCACTGCTCCAAAGACTTTCAAAGGCAATTGGAGTTCGGGCGAGGCTGATCCGGATGTCGCCGGAAGCTCGTGGACCGGCACACGTTTGGCCGCCCCCGTAGTTGCTCTGCCAAAAAACATTTCGCTCTCCCAGCTGAAATTGGAGCAGGCCAAGCTCCGAGCCAGGTTGAATTCAGAATATCACAAGGCCTATCGCGAGAAACATCTTATCGGCCTGGCTGTCACCATCACGCGCGGCTGCATCTACTGCACCGGCGGTCGCATCGAGAAGGCACTCGACTCTGGCATCTCGCAGGAAACACTCGGTGCACTTACCGACCTTGTCGCGGCTGTCAACGCCGGCGTGGTTGTGCGCACCGTACTGCAGGGGCTGGAAGGCCTCAGTTGCGATGGGCCTGAGTGCGCTTAGCAAACCGCTCTCTCCACGGAGTATCGATTGGCCATTGGGGTTTGAAAGAATGTGGCGGGAGGTGTAGGGTTGGCGGAGCCTTTTGATACAGACATGAATTCGCCCTTCACCCAGTGGATCTGCTTCACCCTACTATGCTGCATCGCCGGAACGCCCAATGCAACCGCAGCGGGCAAGGTGATTAAGGATATCGAATTTGCAGTGGTTCAGGGTCAGAGTCTGAAGCTTGACCTGTATCTCCCGGACAAACCGAAAGGATCAGGACTGGTTGTCTGGATACACGGGGGCGGTTGGCGCAATGGCAGCAAGGAGAATTGTTTTATTAAATGGCTGCCCCAGCACGGCTACACTGTAGCCAGTATTTCCTACCGCTTGAGCGGCGTGGCGAAGTTTCCTGCCCAACTGCATGATTGCAAAGGAGCAGTGCGATGGCTGCGCGCCAATGCCGGAAAATACGGTTATAACCCCAAAAGAATCTTTGTGGCCGGAGCCAGCGCGGGCGGGCATCTGACAGCTCTGATGGCCACGACGTCGGGCCACAAACTGTTGGAAGGAAAAGTTGGCGGGAATCTGGATCGCTCTTCTTCGGTTCAGGGAGCGGTTGATTATTATGGGCCGACCGATTTCATTTTAAGAAGCAAGACCCAGCCCTCTCGGGCCAATGAAAAAGGTTCGGTGGTTTATGAATTGCTCGGCGGGGGAGCGCATGAAAAAGTTGCAGCAGCAAAACTGGCCTCCGCCTGTTATCATGTGAGCAAGGATGACCCGCCTCTATTAGTATTTCATGGAACGAAAGACCGGACGGTTCTTCTGGACCAATCCCAAGCCATCGTCACGGCTTACAAGAAGGCCGGGCTGCCGATAAAGCTCCACCTCATTGAGGGGGCAAGCCATGGAGGCAATAGTTTCTACAGCGGCGAAAATGCAAAGCGACTCTTGGAGTTCCTGAAGAGTAGAATCGAACACAACTCCGAGAAATAACCTCTACCCCTTCCGCCTCTTCTCCAGCGTCCGGTGAATGTCTCCAATCGCCTGGGCGTATCCACACTACTCCCCAACAGTATTTACACCGATGCTGGTGCGGCGTAGAGTGGCGGGCATGAAGCGGTCCCTCTTGATGGTTGCGGTGGCGTTGGCTTTTGCGGTTCGGGTTGCAGGCGCAGACAATAAATTCCCGGCTTTGGGTGATGTTCATCATTCCGACAAATCCTACAGGCTGGCTTGGCAGGAGGAATTTACTGGCACCAAGCTCGACCGTAAAAAATGGGTGGCTGAGGACGATGCCAAAATCGGCCAGTACGGACATGGCAATGGGGAATCCCAAGCCTATCTGGATGCCGAGGGGAATACCTTTTTTGTCCGGGATGGTAAGCTAACCCTCGTCGCCCACCATGCCCCCGAGGCAAAGTACCCACTGCGCGACAAGCCATACGGCAAGTTTAAGCATAACATTGATCATCAGGATTTTAAGTCAGCCAAGGTAACCACTGCAAAACTTCACTCCTTCACCTATGGCATCTTTGAAGCGCGCATCAAGAACCCCACTGACGCGCGCGGCCAACACACCGCCATCCCGGTTTGGCCCGCCTTCTGGTTGCTGCCCGAGGCAAAGACTGCTCCCTTCTCAGGATACTGGGACAAGGCTGCTGTTGACGCGAAGCGTGAATGGGCCCGCAGCAGTTGGCCTTACAGTGGGGAAATCGACATCATGGAAATGTCAGGACGCGCCACCCGCCTTTATCATGCAGGCGCTGTCTATCACACTAGTCCCAGGAACTGGACCGTGGGACACATCAACTGGTACTCCCACTATCGCCGTTATGATGGAGCGATTGATCCTAAGCAGTGGATTGCCGATCAAAAGCTCGATGGGTCATTGCAGTCGGCGCCCGGTCAAAAATCCTATGTTTCAGGCTACCATATCTACGGCTGCAAATGGACCAAGGATCGCATTGTGTTCATGCTGGATGGGAAAGAGTGGGGGCCGGGCCTTGACCTCACCAATCCGGCCAAATTCGGCGGCAAAAGAATGTACCGGGACTATCCTTTTTACCTAATCTTAAACTTGGCAGTTGGGGGTAATTATTTTGGCGTCTGGGGGCCGAATGCTCCCGGGCCTGACAAAAAAGGCAAAAATGAACTCTACGACTTCGCCCACTTCCCGCAGCACATGCACATCGATTGGGTGCGCGTTTACCAACAGAAAAAATTGGCAGGTCCTAAAACTGAAGGGCGAAGTTCAAAGTGACCACTCAGCTTGCGAGTAGCTTCCTCAATTGCCGGCTTGAGAAGCTCACGCACTAAACGATCCTGGATCTCAGACAAAACCCCGACTTCACCAAGGCTCCAATTGCTGAACTACAATAGGCATTGCCGAAGTGCAGCATCTCCCACAGTGCCACGAAGTAATTATTCCTACCCGTGAAAATCCTTGCGCGCGCGTGGCGTTATAGTAAAAAATGGCATATTCGGCACTTATTTTGCTGAAAACGAGCTTTTATGACATACGTCACGACAGGGGGGACGATGTGCACATCCGTCGTGACGTACGTCACGACAGGGGTGACGGAGGGCACGGGGGATGTGATGTACGTCACGTCCGATGTGACGTAGCGTCCGGAGCCTGTGTCGTACATCACACCCAGTGTGCCCGAGTGCATAGGCGAGGTGAAGGCGGGCATGGCTCGATTGCAGAAAGTGTTTCCAAAGTGCAAAATCGTCGTCGGTCTCCAATCCTCCCCGAGTTCAGTCCTTGAGCAGAAGTGGCAGGAGGCGTAGGCTCTGGGGACTCAGTTTATTCCGTTAACCTATTAAAAATAATGAGCCGTTTTTTATTCTCCATCCTTGTTTGCACGTTTGCCCTGGTGCCTATTTCTTTTGCCAAGGAGCGACTCAACGTCATCCTGATCATGGCCGATGATTCGGCCGCGGATAATTACGGCTGCTATGGCAGTAAATTTTTCTCCACGCCACGCTTGGATGCATTGGCGCGAACCGGCGCAAAGTTTAACCACTGCTACTCCGAGCCCGTATGCACCTCCAGTCGGGTAAAGATCATGACCGGCCGCGATGGCATTCGTAACTATGTCCAGTTCGGCACGCTCGATAAGGATGAGATTACTTTTGGCAGTATGATGAAGGGCGTCGGCTACGCCACGGCCATCGCCGGCAAGTGGCAACTCCACGGCGGCGAACGCGGCACTCTGGCCCCGGCCTGCGGATTCGATACCTACTGCCTCTGGAATTATCCCGGCACCGAGCGTTCACGCTACTGGAACCCCAGCCTCATGCGCGACGGGAAGCTCCTGAAAACCACCGAGGAAGATTATGGGCCGGATATTCTCACTGATTACCTGATTGAGTTTATCGGAAAGAACAAATCCAAACCTTTCTTTGCCTATTACCCCATGCTGCTGGTTCATTCGCCTTTCCCGAAAACACCCGACAGCAAACCCGATCTCGTCAAGGGGGCTAAGGCCAAGAGCCTTGCTAATTTCCGCGATATGACCCTCTACGCCGACAAGTGCGTGGGCCGGATTATTGATGTCTTAGAGAAAAACGGTCTGCGCGAGAAGACCGTGATTATTTACACCACAGATAACGGCACTCACCGCGCGCTGACTTATCCCTATGGCTCTGAGCAGCGCAAAGGAGAGAAGGCCTTTGCCACCGATGGCGGAACCCATGCGCCTCTGATCATCAACTGCCCAGGCACAGTCCCTGCCGGCATAGTGAGCAATGATCTGGTGGATTTCTCTGATATGTTGCCAACTATTGCCGACATCACCGGAGCCGAATTGCCCAAGGTGAAGCTTGATGGCCGCAGCTTCTGGCCGCAGTGCCAGGGGGAAAAAGGCAACCCGCGTAAGTATATTTTCCAATACTATTACCCGAAATATAAACCAGCGGCTGACAAGCATGGGCAGGGCGTCAACAAGCAGGAAATAATCTGGGCCCAAAACCAAAGACACAAACTCTACCGAGACGGCTCGCTCTATGCGGTGCTGGATCGCTACGAAAAGACTCCCCTCAAGCCGGGGGAAAATGTCCAAGCCGACCGAGACCGCAAACTCCTGCAAGAAGCCCTGGATTCAATGCCCGACAAAGCGGCAAAACTGAGCCTCAACAAAAAGAAGGGCTCTTAACGATTTCGCTTCAATGTTCAACCGTACGGCAAGGGTCGCCTTAATCCTGAAAGCCTAATTTCCTTCCTTTTTTCATATCCGCTTCCGCCTCGGCCTTTTTCCCGAGGTGCTTGTTGGCCAGTCCGCGGTTGTAATATGCCCCGGCATGGTCGGGCTTGAGTTTGATGGCCTGGTTGTAGTCCTCGATGGCTTTGTCCAGCCGGCGCTTGCTGGCATAGGCAAAACCCCGGAAGAAACAATAATTGCGATTTTTCGGATCCAAACGGATGGCGTCACTAAATTCTTTAATGGCTTGGTCAAACTCGCTTTTGTAAAAATGGGCACCGCCGCGCTTGTAGCTGGCTTCGGCTTTAGCTTTATCTTCGGGTGAGGTGGCGCGAGGGAAAAGCGCGGCACAGGATGCGCCAAGCAAAAGGATCGCGAGTAACAGAGCTGTTGCAGGTTGAGTCAATGTTGCCATTCACAATACAGGCAATCGCGATGGAGCGCAATTTTCCTTACAAAAACGCCAACATCTGCTATCATCTCTTTGGAGGCAGGAAATGCTGCGGCGAGATTTTTTGAAACTGAGCTTGGGCGGATTGGCGCTGTCGGATTTGCTGGCACTGCGCGCTCGTGCCGGAGATGGCCCGGGCGGATTCGGTAAAGCCAAGAGTTGCATCGTGCTTTTCTGCTGGGGCGGCATTAGTCATCTGGACACATTCGATCTCAAGCCCAACGCGCCCTC
>DQLO01000130.1 GCA_015660155.1 Verrucomicrobiota bacterium | reverse complement strand
TGGCCAGCCGCACTGCATTTTCCGTGGTTTGAAATTTGCGGGCGACATCCTTGGCTCGCTTGCCGAAAACGGCGTATTCCCGGAATATTTTGAGGCGGACACCCTTGATCCGACGATCTGCCTTCATCCTCGCCAGCGTGGTTTCAATCAGGAACCGGATTTCCTCCTGCCGCCAGAGCGCCTCAAAACCCTCATCTGGGGCCTCCTCATTCGTTCCCAGTCTAACAACGCCGACCGGGTGTTTCCGGATTTGATCAATCGCGGTGTTTTTTGCAACCGTCCACAGCCAGTTGCGAAACCGCCCCTTGCGGACATCAAACCGGTCGATTTTCCGGTAGACCTTTTCCAGCACCGTGTTGACAATGTCCTCCGCCTCCCGCCTGTTCAGGCCAATTTCGAGGACGATGTTGATGATGTACTTTTGGTAACGCGCCTGGAATTCCACACAGGCTTGGTTGCGAAGTCGGTCGTCGGAGCCCCCCAAACGCTGGAGCATCTCCGGATTGGTGGTGAGATCCTCCACGATTTTCTCCGGATTAGTCCCCAGCGAGGAAATGACTTCCTCCGAACTCACTAGCCCAGTGTGGCCCGACTCAAAATTTTCATGGGAATCACTCATAAGCGACATCCAGAAGGATACCACCCCTGTCAAGCCACCTTTTCCCATTCGCGCTTGATTCCCACGGTCACGAGCCTATTCTTTTCCCGACTCATTCCAAAACCATGAAACGCAGAACTTTTCTCAAGACCGTCGGCGCTGCCGGATTCATCGGCTCCGCCGCACCCAATCTTTTGCTCGGCGCGGCTAAGGATAAGCCGAACGAAAAACTCAACATCGGCATCATCGGCTCCGGCGGACGCGGCTCGGCCAATATGCGCAGCGTGGCCTCTGAAAACATCGTGGCCCTCTGCGATGTGAACGGCCAAACGCTCGCCGCCTCGCAGAAAAAATATCCGAAGGCCAAAGCGTATTTTGATTGGCGCAAATTGTTGGAAGACAAATCCATCGACGCCGTCACCGTCAGCACCGCTGACCACTGTCACGCGGTGGCCGCCGTGGCCGCGATGCGCGCGGGCAAGCATGTTTACTGCGAGAAACCGCTCGCGCACAGCGTCCACGAAGCGCGCGTGATGCGAGAGACGTTTGCCAAGGCGAAGGTCGCCACGCAAATGGGAACGCAAATTCACGCCACCGATAATTATCGCCGCGTCGTTGAGCTGATCCAAAGCGGCGCCATCGGCCCCGTGCGCGAGGCGCATGTGTGGTGCAGCCGCTCCATTCGCCCCATCGGCGCGCCCGTGCTCGAACGGCAATCGCCGCCCGATTGGTTTCACTGGGACGAATGGCAAGGGCCCGCGCCCGACCGTTATCATAATCAAGGCTATTGGAAAGGCGGCAACCTCAACTGGAACCGCCGCTGGGATTACGGCAACGGCGTGCTCGGCGACATGGGCAGCCACCTCATCGATCTCCCGTGGTGGGCGCTGGAACTCAAAACGCCGCTCACCGTGGAAGCGCACGGCCCGAAAGCCGATCCCGTCGCGTGCCCGCCGTGGATGCGCGTCACGTGGGAACACGCCGACCGCAAGGGCAGAGCCGCGCTGGAGGTGCCGGTAAAAGTCGTGTGGTACCACGGCGGCCGCAGCAAACGAGACCGGCCCGATATCGAAACCGGTATGGACTTGGGCAAATGGTTCAACGGCATTTTGTTCGTGGGTGACAAAGGCATGCTGCTCGCCGATTACGGCAAACGGATTTTGTTGCCGAAAGAAAAATTCGCCGGCCACAAAGCGCCCAAGCCGTGGATTGCCAAGTCGCTCGGCCATCACCGCGAATGGATTCACGCCGCCAAAACCGGCGCGCCCACCACATGCAATTTCGAATACTCCGGAAGTCTCATCGAGCACAACCTGCTCGGCAGCGTCGCCTATCGCGTCGGCAAAAAACTGCAGTGGGACGCCAAGAACCTGAAAGCCACCAACGCCCCCGAGGCCGCCAAATACATCCGCCGCGATTATCGCAAGGGGTGGACAATTTAGTTTTGATGAAATACATCGCGCTTTTAATCATCACAACCACCGCCGCGCTGGCGGCGGATTTCAAGCCGCTCTTTGACGGCAAGACGTTGAAAGGCTGGACCCCCGCGCCCGGCGGGAAGTGGGAGGTGAAGGACGACGCCATTGTCGGCACCAGCCCGAAGAGCGAACGGCGGCACGGAATTCTGCTGACGGACAAGCAGTACAGCGACTTCGTCGTGAAGGCGAAGTTCCGCGTGCACTCGGGCGACAGCGGATTTTATTTCCGAGCCGAGCGTGTGAAGAGCGCGGTGAGCGTGAATGGCTTCCAAGTGGAGGTGGACACCTCGCAGGAAACCGGCGGGCTCTACGAAACCGGCGGTCGCGCGTGGGTGCATCGACCGACGGCGGCAGTCATTAAAAAGCGCAAATACAAAAAAGGCGAATGGACCGACCTCGAGCTGAGTGCCATCGGTGGCCACATCGTGGTGAAAATCAACGGCGTGATTTCGACGGAATTGAAAAATGACAAGAGCCGGCGCAAAGGTCACATCGGCCTGCAACTCCACGGCGGGCAAACGATGCACGTGGAGTTCAAGGATATTTTGATAATGGAGAAGTGATGGGTGAGGGTGAGAGCGTTACTTTATCCAAGGGCAATCCAACGCCAAAAAAGGCCCGCCGAGTGGCGGGCCTTTTTCTTTGAAATGCTTTTGATTAACGATGCGGTTTACTTCGTGCCGATGCCCAAAGCTTTCAGCGTTTTGGCCGCGTTGGCGCCGTCTTGGCCGGCTTTTACTTTTTTATCGATCTTTAGGATCTTGCCGTCTTTGCCGATGTAGAATGTCCATCGATGCGGGAAGGGCCGCAGAGTGGTGACCACGCCGTAGGCTTTGGCGGTGGCTTTTGTGGGGTCGCTCAGGATGGGATAATCCAGCTTCAGCGATTTGGCGAAATTGATGTTGCCTCGCTTGCCGTCGGCTGGGTCGCAACTGGCGGTGAAGTAGGCAGCATCAAATTTCCTCAGCTCTTTGCCGTTCGCACGGAACGACTTGCATTGGGCCGTTCAGCCCCCGGTAAATGCCTTGGGAAACCAGGCGATCACCACGGCCTGTTTGCCTTTGTAATCGGAGAGCTTGTACGTTTTGCCGTCGCTGCCTTGCAACGCGAAGTCCGGAGCGGCATCGCCGACCTTGAGATCCGCCGCGCCAAGAAGGGTGGTGAGAAATCCTGCCATGAGAGTGAGTGTTTTTTTCATGTTAACTTTCTTTCGCCAACGATTCCATCGCCGCGTTCAGTTGACGGAGATTAGGATTGGGATGTTCAAATAACAAGCGCGGTTTTCAGCGCGTAGGCGCTGATGGTAGGGACAGCGGCAAGCAAGGCTTGTGTCTTCCAGCGCGCGCGGCATAATCGGCGGATGCAATCCCTTCGCAATCTTGCCGGGCTGATACTTGCCGGCTTCATTTTAATTTCCACAACTCACGCCGCGCCGAGCATCGCCCAATCGCTCAACCTCAAGGGCGGTTTCGTCGTGCACCTCGGTTGCGGCGATGGGCAACTGACTTTGACTCTGCGGCCGAACAGCAGTTTCCTCGTGCACGGGCTCGACGCCAATCCCGCCAACGTGGCCAAGGCGCGCGCGGCGGTGAAGGCGGCGGGCGTTTATGGGCCGGTTTCCATCGACCGCCTTGCGGGGAAGCGGCTGCCGTACATTGACAACATGGTGAACCTGTTGGTGGCGGAAAATTTGGGTGGCGTGCCAATGGCGGAAGTGATGCGCGTGCTCGCGCCGGAGGGTGTTGCCTATATAAAGAGTGGTGGCGAATGGAAAACAACGGTGAAGCCGCGACCGAAGGATATCGACGACTGGACGCATTATCTCCACGACGCCGGCGGCAACGCGGTGGCGCACGATAAACAAGTCGGGCCGCCGAGGCATTTGCAGTGGCTGGGCAGCCCGCGCTGGAGCCGGCATCACGATCGGATGGCGAGCATGAGCGCGTTGGTGTCGGCGGGCGGGCGCGTATTTTATGTGATGGACGAGGGCTCCCGCGTGTCCATCCAGTTGCCCGCGCGCTGGACGCTCGTGGCGCGCGATGCGTTTAACGGCGTCATCCTTTGGAAGAAGCCAATGAAAAAATGGCACAGCCATTTGTGGCCGTTGAAGAGTGGGCCAACGCAACTGGCGCGGCGACTCGTGGCGATGAAGGACCGCGTTTACATCACGCTCGGCGTCGACGAACCGGTGAGCGTGCTGGATGCCGCCACCGGCGAACTCATCCACGAACTGCCCGGCAGCAAGGGCGCGGAGGAGATCATCGTCGAGGGCGGGCAGGTTTTTGTTTTGGAAAGTCCGGAGGAGTGGGAGCTGAATTCGTTTTTGCCTTTTCATAACAC
>DQLO01000069.1 GCA_015660155.1 Verrucomicrobiota bacterium | reverse complement strand
TTGGCGGCGAAGGCGGCATTGTCGGCCCGGTGCTGGACGGCATCGCCGGCCGCAAGGATCGCGATTATCTCTACCGCGCCCTGACCAACCCCGCCGCCGACCTGGCCGAGGGATTTGATAAATTGGGTGCCAGCCCCATGCTGCCCATGAACATCATTCTCAACGACCAGGAGATTGCCGACGTGATGGCCTACCTGTTGACGTTGAAGGAGTAGCCCAACCGCCATGCCGTTTTGTCCGAAAATTGTCCTTCATTCGAAATAAAGCTATCAGCCGGACTTGGATGCTCTCATCGGGCGATTTATCAAAGATCAGGTACATTTGGTCTGCGTGATTGGAGCCGACTGCCAACGCATTGAGGACATCATCGATGACCTGTGTATTGGAGATGGCAGCGATCCCTATTTTATGCTCACCACCAGTCACCCCGACGAAACGCTCGAAGAAGTCATGGAATTTGCAGAGCTTTTCTCGGAAGACAAATTCGGAACCAAAGTAGAAATGGTGGAGCTCTAAATTAAAAAAACAATAAATTCGACGCCATGATGGCCTACCTGCTGACGTTGAAGGAAAAGAAAAACTGAGGCGGCTTTGGCTTTACTTCCGAGCGTCCGCCTGCTGTGATTCTTTGCCGATGGTTTCACAAACCAACAACGCGATGCAGCGCCGTACGTTCCTGAAAGGAGCGGGGGTGGCCTTGCTGCTGCCGCGGCTGGAGAGCCTCGGGCAAGTGACCGACGCGGAATCGCCGCGACGGTTGCTCACGATCGTTAACCACCTCAGCTTTTATCAGCCCGAACTAATCCCGAAAACGGACGGCTTGTTTGAAAAGCCCCCGCCATTGCTGGCTAATTTATCGGATCACTTCAAGCATCTAAAAATTTACAGCGGACTTGATAATCCGGCCGTGCAAAACGGGTTCGGGCACACGCCGTGTGTCGGCATTCTGTCCGGCTACTTTAACAAGCTGCAGCGCAAGAACCGAATCTCCATTGATCAGGCGGTGGCCGATCTGGTTGGCGATCAGACACGCTTCCGGTCGCTGGTGTTTCAGGCTGGCGAAAACCTGAACTTCTCTCAGATCGCATGGGACAAGCATGGGCTGCCGGTGCATCAGATTGATTCGCCCCGCAAGATTTTCAACCTGCTTTTTCAGGTGAACGAAAACGAGAAGGCGCAGCAGCAGATTCTCGCCGAGGACCGCAGCATTCTCGACGCCGTGTTTCGCCAGGCCAAGTCCATGGAGAAACGGCTCAACGCGACCGACCGCGCAAAGATAAACGAGTACCTCTCCTCCGTGCGTGAAGTGGAAAAGACGGTGCGCAGGCAAGCCCATTGGGCTGATCGCACCAAGCCTCAGGTCGATTATGACCTGAAGAGCTTCGACCGCAAGTCGGTGGACGACTACGTGGGCACCTTGCTGGACCTCGCCGTGCTGGCGTTGGAGACTGATTCCACGCGGGCGGTTACCCTGCAGATTCCCTTTTGGGAAGGTTTCAAGGAGCCGAACATCAGCGGCAACTACCACGACTTCTCCCACCACGGTCAGAAGCCCGAGAAGATCAAGAAGTTACTGGTGCTGGAGCACGCGATCCTCAAACGCATCAGTGGTGCGCTCACCACGATGAAGGAACGCAAGGCGGGGAACACGTCGTTGTTTGACCAGACCACCACGCTACTCACCGCCTCCATGGGCAGCGCCAATGCCCACAACTTCGATGATCTTCCCGCGCTGGTGTTTGATAGCCGCATGAAAACCTCCGGCCATTGGAGGCGCAAGGATACGCCGATGAGCAACCTCTACCTCGGCCTATTGCAGCAATTCGGTGCCCAACGCGATCGCTTCGGCGAAAGTGCCGGCGCCTTCGACCTGTTGGCATGATGCGGCGGCGTTGGATAACAGTGCTGCTGGTCTGCGCCCTACACGGGGTCGTCCATGGGGAGCAGGCACTGGAAAAGTTCTTTGCGCAACACTGTGTGAAATGCCACGGGCCGAAAAAACAAAAGGGTAAGGTTCGGCTGGATCGCCCGGTGGACGTATTGTTTGCTGATGGCGAATTGTTGGAGACGGTCGCCTCCATGCTGGAGTCGGGCGACATGCCTCCCGAGAAGGCACCTCAACCCAAGGCCGAGGCGAGGGCGAAGGCCTTACAGTTGCTCCAGAAGCGCATTCTCACCCGGCGGCCGGTCAATCCCCTCAAGCGGCTCACCCGCGCTGAGTACACCAACACGATGCGTGATCTCTTCGGCGTGGATTTTGATTTCACCGGTTTACTGCCGCCCGATCACGTGGAGCACGGCTTCGACAAGTTTGGCGAGGCCCACCTGATGTCGCCGCATCAGGTAATGGCCTACCTCAAGACCGCACGCTTCATCGCCGAGCGGGTGTTGCCGGATGCCAAACCCAAAACGAGGACGTGGGAATTCGATGTGCGACATTTTCACGGCAGCAAAAACTTTGCGACCGGCGGGGGTGGTGATTATCGCGATGGGGACGACTATGTTCTCACGGGCTTTCGCCCCTACCGTAGCAATCTGCATTTCTCCATCGATCCGGAGAGCCACGATCAATTTGTCATTCCCGCCTTCGGGGTGTACCGGCTCGAAGTGAAGGCGCATTCGGAGAAATCCCGCGAAGGCGAGGTCATCGGGATCAATCTCGGGGACGGGCGTCATCCGACCAGCTTTCGGAACATCCGCCGGATCCCCATGCCGCATGGCTCGAACGGTTTTACAATCGAGCTCACGCTCAGTGCGGGCGACCATCTGGCCTTCACCTTCGATAGCGCGCGCGTGCCGGGTCGGAGTCTTGCAAAAAAACCGCACAAGGGGCCCGCCATGCGGTTCTCCCATATGAAGTTGACCGGCCCGTTGACGGAGCAGTGGCCGACCGCGGCGATGAAGGCCATCCTCCCAAAGCTGAACATTAAGCCGACGGAGCTGGTCGACCACATCGCGTTGTTGCTCACACAGCGGCCACTTGTGGCGGAGGATCGCAAAGCATTTGTTGAGATCGCGCGGACCCAGGAGAAGTCCGGCGCCTCGATGACCGCCACCGCCCGCAGCGTGCTGATCGCGCTGTTGACTTCTCCGCACTTCATCTACAAGGCCGAATCGCCTGAGCTGACCGGTGTGGAACGGGCTCACCGTCTGTCGTATTTCCTCTGGAATTCCGTCCCGGA
>DQLO01000390.1 GCA_015660155.1 Verrucomicrobiota bacterium | reverse complement strand
TACCACCAATCCGCCGACCGCGCCCAAGCCGTCGCCGATCAATGCCGCGCCGCCGGTGCCGAAGCCATCGTCATCCAAGGCGACGTGGCCGACGATGCCGCCTGCCGCGCGATGGTTCAAAAAACAATCGAAGCATTCGGCGGGCTCGACATCCTCGTCAACAACGCCGGCACCACCCGCTTCACCGACTTTCCCGACCTCGACGCCGTGCGCGATGAAGACTGGAACCGCATCCTCGCCGTCAATTTAAAAGGCCCCTTTCAAACCACCCGCGCCGCGCGCGAAGCCCTCGCCGTTGGCGAAGGCGGCGTCATCGTCAACGTCGCCAGCATCGCCGGCATCGTTGGCGCCGGCAGCTCCATCCCCTACTGCGCCAGCAAAGCCGCCCTCATTGTGATGACCAAATCCCTCGCCCGCACCCTCGGCCCCGCCATCCGCGTCAACGCCGTCGCCCCCGGCTTCATCGAAGGCGAATGGCTCCAGCAAGGCCTCGGTGATGATTACGAAAAAGTAAAACAAACCAAAGCCGCCGCCAACATCCTCGGCACCGTCAGCACCCCCGAAGACATCGCCGGAGGCATCCTCGCCATGATCACCGCCCCCAAAACCACCGGCCACACCCTAGTCATCGACGCCGGCGACACCCTCGGCCCCCGCATCGAAGGCGGAATAAAGTAAAAACGACCCCTTGCGCGGGGGTGGGTTTCGTGGTTTATTGGGGGCAGACACTATGTCGCATTATTTGATTCATGCGGGCGGCGCGGGCTTTTTGCTGGTGCTGGCGCTTAGCCACTTGGCGGGAAATGATTGGGGAACCTCGATCATGCGCGGCTGCGTGGCGGCGCTGGCGTTCGCGATGGTGGCGCGTTGGTTTATGCGCGGGGTGTTCACGGAATTGCACTTGAGCTTGTACGAACAACAAGTCGCCGCGCAACAACAGCTCGCACCCGAGGCAGACGCAGAAGCGGAAGCAGGGGACGCTCCGGAACCGGGCGCGGATGCCTAAGCGGCGGCGGGGCAATCCACTTTTCATTCCATTCTTTCCCAAACACATTCCCAAACTTTGGCTTGCGCCGGGGCGGCCCTTGGGCACAATGGCGGCGAACCGTTTTTGAACCTCAATCATTACACAAGGAATCTGTATTCTTATGAAAAAAATTCTCTTTTCCATTCTCACCGGCAGCTTGTTGCTGCCCGCTGTGGCAGAAGATAAAATCCCGCGCCAGCCTTCGCCCAAGGGGGCCAAGGTGATGATCATTTTCCCGCGCGACGGCAAGACGGTGAAGGGGCCGGTGCGGGTGACGTTTGGCCTCAAGGGCATGGGCGTGTGCCCGGCGGGGTTGGTGCTGCCCGATGGCAAGCCGATGCCGAACACGGGGCATCATCATTTGTTGATCGACACTGAGAAGCTGCCGGCGATGGGTCTGCCGATGGTGGCTTCGGATACGCTAAAGCATTTCGGCGGCGGCCAGACGGAGGTGACGCTGGATCTGCCGCCGGGCAAGCACACGTTGCAACTGGTGTTCGCGGATTACGCGCACATCGCGCACAACCCGCCGGTGGTGTCCAAGAAGATCACCATCACGGTGGCGCCCAAGGGCAAGAAGAAGTAACTCTGCTTTCAAACAAGCGGCGGATTTTTTCCGCCGCTTTTTTTATGCCTACCCGTTACGCAGCATTTTCCAGCTCCACAAATAACTGACGGTGCCGAGGATGATGAAGATCACGCCCACGCCGCCGATGGGGTTCAGGTGCGGGGTGGGTTCGGGCACCATGCCGTTGGCCATGAGCACGATGCCGAACAGGAACATGACGACGCCGCCATTGCGCATTCGGCACAGGGCAAGGCGGCGGCGATCGGGGCCGGAGGGGTTGTCGCGATCGGGATCGCCCCAGCGGTGGGGATCGGGCCGGGGCGCGTCGCAATACGGGCAATTCTCGCGGTCGGCGAGGACGGTGCGTTTGCAGATGGGGCATTTGCGCGTTCGCGCCATGGGCGGAGCGTAGCCCCCGGCGCACCGTCAGCCAACCCCGGAAATCGCGTGCGCTGCGTGGAAAATTGGGGTAAATTGCCTCCGACCCATTGAATCGCTTGGCGATCGCTTGACGATTCGGGGTATTTTGTTGCGGGAAAAGTTATTCACGGCACGGGATATGCTGTGAATAACTTCGCCTCCCGGTCGCTGGACATCTTTGTTTCGCGGCAAAAGGCATTTAAAAATGAAAAAAATGCTGTGTTTTTGGTGTTTTGCTTCGTCGGCCCGCTTTGGGGCTGGGGTGGCGATGGTGGCTTTTTTGGCGGGTTGCCAATCCGATTCCGCCGTTAAGAGTGTTGGCGATCGCGTGGTGGAAGCGAAATTTCTGGCGCGGCTGGACATCAACCGGCAGCCGCTGGAGATGGATAGTGTCGAATGGGGCTCGGCGCTGTACTTTGCAATCAAACCCACGGCGCGCGATCTGTATGCGGATGATTTTAACTCGAGCACTTACGAAATCACCGATGGGCAAACTACGATTCTTGCCGGGGCATTTGAGACGGAACCTTATACCGGCCGCGTCATCATCAAACACGCCGAAGCCAAAGGGACGCCGCGATTGCTTGCGCAAATTCACGGAGGTCGGCTGGTGAACACGGGCACCATCACCGATGCCGCCGGCCAACGCCGCACGGAAATTAAATACGATGAACGCGGCAACCCCAAGCGCACACAGGAATGGGACGCCAACGGAACGTTGACCGCTTCGATCGATCATCAAACCGAAACCACAACCGAACCCGGCGGCGGCACGCCCACGCCCACCCCTTCGACTAATCCCAACCTGCCCGCCAAGTACCTTGAATTTAGCCAAGTGGAAATTCGCGGCTGGCTGGTGTTCGATAAATCGGAAATGTTTTTTCCATACGATGGCGCGCTCGTTGGATTCCACGACAAGGCCAAGCTGCAGCTTGCGCGGGTGGAACACTATTCAGGAGGCAAGCCGGCGGGCAAGATCACTTGGTGGCATCCCAATGGGGAGAAACATTACGAGGCAAATTATGTGGATGGAGAGCCCGATGGATTGGCCACTTGGACGCGCAGTGATGGCTCCACCGAGCACGAGGCATTTTGGCAGGATGCAAAACTGGCGCGCGCCACCACGTGGGATTTGGCCGATGCAGAAAATGGCAAGGTGCTCAACGGCAATGGCACGTTGGTGTTTTTGCACCCGGACGGCTCGAAACGGCAGGAGGCCATTTACGCCGACGGCGAACTCTCCGACGAGCATTGGTGGGATGAGGAAGGCAACGCGTTGCCGAATGCTCCCACATTTTTCCGCGTGGAACGTCCGCTCATTCCATCCGCGCCGTAGCCCTCGCCAACGCATCGCGCGCACGATACGCTGCGTGCATGGACGCGCCATTTCACCTCGCTTTTCCGGTTAACGACCTCGAAGC
>DQLO01000301.1 GCA_015660155.1 Verrucomicrobiota bacterium | reverse complement strand
TCCCATTCGGTTTCAAAACCGGTGTCGAGCAGGCGTTTGTTGGAGACAATGTAATCGCGCTTGTCGGGGTCTTCGCCGACCTCGGCTTCCACATACACAAACTTTGGTAAGTGCTCTTGGATCTTGGCGCACAGTTCGAGCTTGGAGAGATTGGCTTCCTCGAGACCGGCGTTGTAAGGGCGGCCCTTCATCGCGTCGAAATTATCGATGGCGTGTTGGAACACGCGGGCGATGTCGCGTACGTGAATGAAGTTTCGCTTGAAATGGCCCTCGAAAATCAGCAGTGCGCGGTCGTTCACGGCGCGGTACACGAAGTCGTTCACGAGCAAATCCAGCCGCATTCGCGGGGCCATTCCGAAGACGGTGGCGAGGCGGAAGCTCACACTATTGTCGCGCGCGAGCACTTCGGCTTCGGCGGCAACTTTGGTTTTTCCATACAGCGTGATGGGGCGCAGCGGGGTTTCCTCGGTGCAAAATTTGCCCTCTTCGCCCACGCCGTAGCCGCTGTTGGTGATGGGCATGATGATGCGTTGATCGGCGCTGGCGAGATCGCAAATGAGTTTCACCGCGCCGTGGTTGACGCTTTCGGCGGCGGCTTTGTCGTCATTGCACAACGGTGCGCCGACGAGCGCGGCGAGCGGGATGATGACGTCAGCGTCTTTGAGCAAGGGCTTCACCACGTCGGCATCGCGGCAGTCGCCGCGTACGATGTTGAAGGTGTCGTGATGGCAACAATCGCCGAGGCTGTTTTGCCGGAACAAAAAATTGTCCAGCACAGTGACCTCGTGGCCGAGGCCGAGGAGGTGGGGGGTCATAATGGAGCCGAGATAGCCGGCGCCGCCGGTGATGAGGATTTTCATTTTTGTTTTTTAGTTAAATTCAAGTTGATTGATGATTTCCGTGCCGATGGCGAGTGAGGCGGTGGCGGCGGGGCTGGGGGCGTTGAGGACGTGTAGGGCGCGGGTGCCGCGGGCGAAATGGAAATCCTGCACGAGGTCGCCTTCGGGCGACATCGCCTGGGCACGCACGCCGGCGCCGCCGGGCTCCAAATCGGAGGGTTGAATTTCGGGCACGAGTTTTTGCAATTGTTTGCAGAAATATTTTTTGCTGAATGAACCGCGCAATTCGTTCACGCACATTTTTGGATATTTGAATGCGAAGCGCCAGAGGCCGGAATAGGTGAGGGCGTCGAAGAGGTCGCGCAAATTCAGATTGGTTTTGCGATAGCCTTCGCGGGCGAAGGCGAGCACGGCGTTGGGGCCGGCCTCGATGCCGCCGTTGATGAGGCGGGTAAAATGGACGCCGAGAAATGGGAATTGCGAATCGGGCACGGGGTAAATGAGATGGCGGACGAGGTGCTGCGATTCGGGTTTGAGGCGGAAATATTCGCCGCGAAAGGGGACGATGCGGAGGTCTCGCTTTTGGCCGGCGAGCTGGCTGACGCGGTCGCAATGGAGGCCGGCGCAGTTGATAATCCAGTCGGCGGAGAAATCGCCGGCGGGGGTTTCGACCGTCCATTCGCTGCCTTCGCGGAAGCCGGTGGCGCGGGCGTTGGTGACCACTTTTCCGCCCATTTTTTCGATGTTTTTGACTAATGCGGTGGTCACGGCGATGTAATCGACAATGCCTTCCTGCGGCACTTTGAGCGCGGCGAGGCCGCCGATGTGCGGCTCGATTTCGCGCATTTGGTCGCGGTTCAATTTCTCGATGCCTTCGAGGCCGTTGGCTTGGCCGCGTTTAAAAAGTTTATCCATCCGGGCCACTTCAGCGTCGTTGGTGGCCACGACGAGTTTGCCGCAAATCTCGTGCGGCACTTTGTGTTCCGCGCAAAACTCGGCCATCTCGCGGATGCCTTCGACGGCGAGGCGTGCTTTGAGTGAGCCGGGGGTGTAATAGAGTCCGCAGTGGAGGACGCCGCTGTTGTGGGCGGTTTGGTGTTGGCCGGGTGCGGGTTCTTTTTCCAGCACGGTGACGTCTGCGCCGGGGTGTTGGCGCAGCAATTGCCGCGCGGTGGCGAGGCCCACAATACCGCCGCCGATGATCAGTGTGGATGGGGTTTTCAGCTCGCGTCTCCTTGAACGGAGGCTATCAGAGAAAAGGGTTTTTGGAAAGACCGACTGGCCGGGGGTTCGTTTCCGAACCCCGCGGCCAGCGGTAAAACCCGACAACTTCAAACAAGTTCCTTGGTTGACGGTGCCGTCCATGGCGATGTCTTCAAGGTTACCTCAGTGGCGTTTAGCCACGGAGGAGTTGCAATGCCGCATTCGGCAGTTGGTTGGCTTGTGTAAGCATTTGTGTACCCGATTGTACCAGAATCTGGTAGCGGGCGTATTGAGTGGCCTCTTCGGCCACGTCCACATCGGCAATACGGCTGATGGCAGAACTCAAGTTCTCCTTCGTCACCGAGAGCTGCTCGTTGGTGAAGTTCAAACGTGATTGAACCGCACCCAGCGCCGCGCGGTCCTGCGCCACCCGGGAAATGGCGTCCTTCACCTTGTCCAGTGCCAGCTCCGACTCAGCGGCAGTTGTGATATTTACGCGGGTGGCATGATCGACGAAATCAACCAATCCGCCCCCGGTCGGGGCTACCTGGTTTGTGCCCGCCGTAGCGTCCGCGGCAGTGGGGTGAATGGTGAATGTGTCAGCGGAGCCTACCTTCACATAATAATCAGTGGCCCCGGTAATGGCGGGTACAACAGCATTGTCAGCATTGTCGCTGGGATTGAGCCTGATAACGTCGCCATCGGACAAGCCATGGCCAACAAGCGTGAATACGCCGCCAATCGCGCCAGC
>DQLO01000023.1 GCA_015660155.1 Verrucomicrobiota bacterium | reverse complement strand
TTTTCACGTACTTCAAAGTTAAGCCCGAGTTCCAACATCGTGTGCTTTTTTGGGGAATCATCGGGGCGCTGGTGATGCGCGGATTGATGATCGGCGTGGGTTCGGCGGCGGTGGCGAAGTTCCATTGGATCCTTTTTGGCTTTGGTGCTTTTCTATTGTTCACCGGCATCAAAATGCTTTTTCACGATGATGATGACGGCGTGGATCCGGAGAACAATCCACTGGTAAAACTCGCCCGAAAGCTCTTTCCCGTGCACGACCAATTCGAGGGAGAGCATTTCACCATTCGCATTGACGGCAAACGAATGCTCACGCCGATGGCCATTGTCTTGGTGACCATCGAATACACCGACGTCATCTTCGCGGTGGACTCCATCCCGGCAATTTTCGCTGTGACCACCGATCCGTTCATCGTCTTCACCTCCAATATGTTTGCCATCCTCGGCCTGCGCTCACTGTATTTCGTGTTGGCAGGGATGATTGAAATTTTCCATTACCTCAAATACGGCCTCGCGCTGGTGCTGGCCTTCATCGGCGCAAAAATGCTCACCGAACCATGGCTTGCAGATTTTAACATTCCGAACTGGGGGCCACTGGTGGTGGTCGTTTCCATTCTACTGCTCTCCATTCTCGCCTCATTATTGCACAAAAAAAATGCCTCGGAAGATTCCGGCGATGCGGAGTAAGTTGTCCGCGCGATGGGGAAACTGGCGCGAATCAAATGGCTGATCATCGGCGGGGCATTTGTCTTGCTTGGAATTGTGGGACTGTTCCTGCCCATCCTGCAGGGCATTCTGTTCATCGTCATTGGCATTATGTGTTTGGCTAGAGGATCCGCCACGGTGCGAGCTCAAAAGATGAATTTTAAAAAACGGTTCCCCCGGATCGGCTCCAAGCTCACTTTCATCGAGGGCAAAGCCCGCGCTTGGCGCGAAAAGCGGCGCGCCAAAAAAGAGGCAAAGAAATGAAACATCATTGGCACATCACCGACAGCGACACTGCGGCTGCCGGGGACTTGGCTCGGGCACTTGGCGTTTCCAAGCTGCTTGCCCAATGTTTGATGAATCGCGGGTTGGGGGATGAAGCGGAGGCAGTCAACTTTCTCGCGCCGCGCTTGGCTAATTTGGCGGCCCCGGAGGACATTTCAAATTTGTCTATTGCCGTGGAGCGGCTGTTTGTGGCGAGGGAACGCGGGGAACGCATTGCAGTGTTCGGTGATTATGATGTGGATGGCGTGACGTCTGCGACTTTGCTGCTCGATTGCCTGCGCCCGTTGGGTTGGCAAGTGGAAGCGTATCTACCCCATCGCATGGACGAGGGCTACGGACTCACAGCGGTGGGCGTAGCCAATTGTCTCGAAAAACATCAGCCGGATTTGTTGCTCGCGGTGGATTGCGGCTCCACCTCGGTGGACGTGATTGCAGATTTGCATACGAAAGGCATCGAAGTGATTGTGCTCGATCACCATCAAGTGTCCGATCCGCCGCCGCCCGCGCTGGCGATTGTGAACCCGCAACTCGCCGCCGAAGGCGAGCCGGATTTTCGCGAACTCTGTTCCGCCGGGTTGGCCTTCAAGTTGATTCACGGCCTTGTAAAAGCAGGCCGCGAAAAAGGGCTCAATGAATTTGCTGAATTTGACATTCGCACCACGCTCGATCTCGTGGCGCTCGGCACGCTTGCGGATATGGTTCCGTTGCGGCGCGAGAACCGCATCCTCGCCCACGCGGGATTGCGCCAGCTCAACTGCACCGAACGCCCCGGCATTTTGGCGCTGGCCAAAGCGGCGGGCATCACCGGCGAAATCGGCGGCTTCGAAGTGGGGTTTCAAATCGGCCCCCGCCTTAATGCCGCCGGGCGTTTGGGCAGCGCAACTGCGGCGTTGGATTTATTGCGCGAAACTGATGCTGCTGCCGCGGCTGTAATGGCCGGCAAACTCGACCGCCAAAACCGCGATCGGCAACTCGCGGAAAAAGAAATAACCCGGCAAGTGATCGACACCGTTCGCAACCGGTTCAATCCCGAAACCGATTTCGCCATTGTCGAAGGCGATCCCGGTTGGCACATCGGCGTGGTGGGCATTGTGGCGTCGCGGGTGATGCGGGAATTTTGCCGGCCAACGGTCATCGTGGGCGGTAGTCCCGATGGCGACTTGCGCGGCTCGGGCCGGAGCTTGGAGGGGTTTGATCTCGCCGCCGCTTTGCACGAGTGCGAGAGCGCGGGAATTCTCGACCGCGCCGGTGGCCACGCGATGGCGGCGGGAGTGAGTTTGCAGCCGAAAAATCTCGACGGCTTTCGCACGCACCTCAACGAGTTGGCCCGCGAGCAGCTCTCAGGAAAAGAGATGATGCCCACGCTGCGACTCGATGCGAGTGTGCCGCTCACGGAATTAACCTTCGCCGCAGTCCAATCGCTGGATCAATTGCAACCCACCGGACAGGGCAACCACTCGGTGCAATTTTCAATCCCGCAGCTTGAGCTCGACGGTCCCGTGCGCCGCATGGGCAAGGAGCAGCAACACGCCAAGCTGAGCGTCACCGACGGCAATACGTCCGCTGAAGCGATTTGCTGGAACGCGACTGAGCGCGATTTGCCAACGGAAAGCACAGGCCGGTTTGATTTGGCGGTGGAGCCCTCCATCAATACGTGGCGCGGACAGCGCTCGCTGCAGTTGAAGATTCTCGACTGGCGCCCCGCCGTGAGCTAAATTGCCGTATGGTTTCAGCCGTCATCGTCGCCGCCGGAAGCGGCACTCGCATGGGCGCGGATAAACTGTTTCTCGAAGTCGCGGGACTGCCCGTGGTCGGCCACACATGGCGGCGGTTTGATGGGCATCCGGAAATTGATGAAGTGGTGCTCGTCATTCGCGAAAATGCCCGCGCGGAATTTGAGGCGTTGGCCAAACAACTCTCGCCAACCAAACCGCATTGCTTTGTGGAAGGCGGCGAGGAACGTCAGGATTCCGTGGGCAACGGCTTGGCGGCGGTGAATCCGGATTGTCAGTTTGTTGCCATCCAAGACGGCGCGCGGCCGTGCACCTCTGAAAACGCGATCATCGCCACGCTGACCGCCGCTCGCGAAACGGGCGCGGCGGTCACAGCGGCCAAAGTAATCGACACCCTCAAAGAAGCTGATGGCATCGGCCGCATAGCTCGCAATGTGGATCGCACCCATTTGTGGGCGGTGCAAACGCCGCAGATTTTTTCGCTCGAAATCATCCGCAACGCCATGGCGGCGGTGCGTGAACAGGGCGCATCCGTTACTGATGACACCGCTGCGTGTGAGCTCATCGGCCAGCCTGTGGCATTGGTGGATGGAGGGGCGCCCAACCCCAAAGTGACCACCTCCTCGGATCTGTTATTTGTCGAATTGCTGCTCCGTCAATAAACCCTCCTTGCCATTTTAGCCGCACGCCGTAGGCTGGCGCGGCCATGAGACAGCGAATTTTTACCACCGTGCTCGCCGTTGCGTTGGGCGTGAATCTCTATTTGGGTGCGCGCCACCTCGTCTCCAGCGCCGAGGCGAACGGCAAGGATGATGTTTATGCCAACATGGAAAAATTCACGCGCGTGCTGGAAACCGTGCGGCGCGAATACGTGGATGAAGACAAAGTTTCGTACGAGGATCTCGTGCAAGGCGCGTTGCGCGGGATGATCCAAACGCTCGATCCGCACAGCGAATACATGGACGCCAAAAAATATCAGGCGTTGCAGTCAGACACCATGCAGCAGTTTGGCGGCATCGGCGTGGTGGTCAGCATCCGCGATAAATGGCTCACCGTGGTGGCGCCCATGGCCGACACGCCCGGCAGTCGCGCAGGGCTTTTGTCTGGCGATCGCATCATGAAAATTAGCGGTAAATCCACCGAGGGCATGAGCTTGAATGACGCTGTGGGCATCATGCGCGGCAAACCCGGCACGGAGGTGAAAGTGGGTTTATACCGGCCCTCAACGGACAAGGGATGGGAAGTTGCCTTTAAGCGCGAGATCATCAAAACCAAAAGCGTGCGCGACCTCAACGGCGGCGGAAAATATGATTTGCTGGAAAATAAAATTGGCTACGTGCGGCTGTCCGGTTTCTCGGAAAAAACCGCCAGCGAACTGGAGACGGCATTGGTGAAAATGGAGGAGGCCGGCCTCAAGGCGCTGGTGCTCGATTTGCGCGATAATCCCGGTGGACTGCTCGACCAATCCGCGTACGTCACGGAAAAGTTTATGCCCAAGGGGCAGGTGATCGTCACCACCGAAGGCCGCCAACAGCGGCAGCTCGATAAGCTTGTGGCCAGCGGACGGTTCAAGCAACGTACGCTGCCCATGGTGGTGCTCGTGAATGGCGGCAGCGCCAGCGCCTCCGAGATTGTTGCCGGTTGCCTTCAGGATCTCGGTCGCGCGGAATTGGTGGGCATGAAAACTTTTGGCAAAGGCTCAGTGCAAAGCATCCTTCCGCTGCGCGATGGCTCCGCTCTGCGGCTGACTACCGCAAAATATTACACGCCCAAACATCGCACCATTCACGGCAAAGGCATCACGCCCGATCACGTGGTGGAAATGACGCCCGAGCAAATGGGCCATCTCGGCCTGCAGCGCTCGCCCGGCGGTTTGGAAACCTTGCCGGAAGTAGAACGCAAAAAAGCCGAAGCCACCGAGGATCTTCAATTGAACAAGGCCCTCGAACTGCTCAAGGCCAAGCTTAACTAACAGCGATGCGGCTGCTGGCCATTGAGACTTCGTGCGACGAAACCAGCGCGGCGGTGATCGTCGACGGGCGCGCGGTCAGTACGGTGGTTTCCTCCCAAATCAAAATCCACGCCGAATACGGCGGCGTCGTGCCCGAGCTCGCCACGCGCGAACATCTCCGAAATCTTTCGCCCGTCGTGCGCGAGGCTTTGCAACAGGCCAACATTGAATCCACCGACTTGGACGCCCTCGCAGCCACGCGCGGTCCCGGCTTGCCTCCGGCGTTGATGGTCGGTTGGAAAGCCGCGCAATCGATGGCTTACGCGTTGGAGCGGCCGTTGATGGGCGTGAACCACGTGCAAGCGCATTTGTATTCGCCGTGGTTTTTGGGCAAGCCGCCGGTTGCGGACTGGGAAAGTTTTCAGCCGAATCTGTCACTCATCGTCAGCGGCGGCCATACTTTGCTGGTAAAGGTAGACGCGCCGTTGGAACACAAAATTCTCGGCAGCACTCAAGACGACGCTGCGGGCGAGTGCTTCGACAAAGTCGCCAAGCTCCTCGGCTTGAGCTATCCTGGCGGGCCGGAAGTGGATCGATTGGCTCGCGAAGGCGATCCCGCCGCGTTTCAATTTGCACGGCCAATGCTCAATCAACCGAATGACGATTTTAGCTTCAGCGGTTTAAAAACGTCCGTCCGTTATTTTCTCGAGAAAAACCCTGAACTGGCCGCCGACAACGCGCGCCTGCCCGATCTCTGCGCCAGCGCCCAAGCCGCCATCGTGGAAGTGCTCGTCAAAAAAACCCTCCGCGCCGCCAGGCGCGAACGCGTAAAATGCCTCACCCTCTCGGGCGGCGTGGCTTGCAACACCGAACTCCGAAAACAGTTGCAGTCCATTTGCGATGAAAACGATTTCACCCTGCGCCTCGCTTCGCCTGAGCTTTGCACCGACAACGCTGCGATGATTGGGTTGTTGGGTGAGAAAATGTTTAAGGAGGGCGAGGAGCCGGTTCTTTCGGAGACTGACATCAAGCCGGGAATGGCTTTGAATTATAAGTCAAACGGAGGGTAATTTTTCGCTTTCGACTTTCCGAACAAATCCCCCCAACCGCTCCAGTGCTTTTTCCAGATTCTCCATACTCGTCGCGTAGCTGATGCGGAGGTAATCGTCCGAGCCGAAGGCCACGCCGGGGACGGCGGCGACTTTGGCTTCAGACAAAAGGCGTTCGCAAAATTCGGCTGATTTCATTCCGGTGCTGGAAATGTTCGGGAACAAATAAAATGCGCCCTGGGCATTGACGCAGGTGATGCCGGGCATGGCGTTGAGTTGTTTGTGGGCGAAGGCGCGGCGTTCGGTAAATTCGGTCATCCATTCGGCGATGTGATCCTGCGGGCCGTCGAGCGCCTGCACCGCGCCGGATTGTGCGAAGGAAGTGGGGTTGCTGGTGCTGTGGCTTTGGATCGCGATGATGGCTTTGGCGATGGGCTGCGGCGCGGCGGTGAAACCAATGCGCCAACCGGTCATCGAATACGCCTTGGCGAGGCCGTGGACGATGATGGTGTGGGCTTGGTGCTCGGGTGAGCATGCGGCGACGCTTTGGAAAACAGCATCGCCGTACAACAGTTTTTCATAAATCTCATCGCTCATAATGAGCACGCTTTTTTCCACGCACACATCGCCGAGCGCGCGCACTTCGTCGGGCGTGTACACGCTGCCGGTCGGATTGCTGGGGGAATTGAAAATGAACAACCGCGTGCGGTCGGTGATGGCGGCGCGGAGCTGGTCGGGTGTGAGTTTGAATTCCGTGGCATCGGTGGTCTCAACAATCACCGGCGTGGCGCCGGCGAGGGTGACCATCTCGGGATAGCTCAGCCAATACGGCGAGGGAATGATGACCTCATCGCCTTCCTCGCAAGTGGCGAGGATGACGTTGTAACAGGAATGTTTGCCGCCGCAGGAAACGATGATTTGCTGCGGGTCGTATTGGAGATTATTCTCGCGCTCAAACTTGCGAGCCACCGCCGCGCGCAATTCAGGTGTGCCAGCGGCGGGGGTGTATTTGGTAAAGCCATCGGCCAAAGCCTGAACGGCGGCGGCTTTGATGTGTTCGGGCGTGTCGAAATCTGGCTCGCCCGCGCCCAGCCCAATCACATCCTCACCCGCCGCGCGCAGCTCCTTGGCCTTGGCGGTGATGGCCAAGGTGAGCGAGGGCGACAGGGACGCAGCACGTTTTGAAACACGGTATTCCATTGCGCGGGGAACATGGCGCACACGGCAAAGTGGCGCAAGTGGTTTTCGGGCTTTCCAAAACCAAGGCGGCAGGGGAGCATGCGGCATGCGAGTGCTTTGCTATTTATTGTTGTTGGTTTGCATGGCTTGCAACAAGAAGCCCCAAACCGAATTCGGCCGCCTGCGGGAATTGGCCGATGCGGGTGATGTGACGGCGCAATTCAAGGTGGGCAATTCGTACTACTTCCGTAACACCAAACGCGAACATGCGTTGGGGTTGGAATATCTTGAAATGGCCGCGGGGAATAGTCACATGGAAGCGCAATTTTTGGTGAGGTTTATGTACGATATTGGCGAGGGCCAAGTGGGGCGGGATAGCAAAAAAGCCGGCGAATACCTTTCACGCGCCGCTCGGCAGGGTCATGCCGAGGCTCAACAGCGGATGATTTTGCACGCCCAATTTGGAGATGGAGTGCCCAAGAATCCCGCGAAGGCATTCATGTGGGCGGTCGTGGCCACTGCCAATGGGGATCCCAAGGCGGCGCGGCAAAAGCGCGGTATGGAGGGGGAACTTCCGGCTGCCGTGGTTCAGGAAGGGCACAAAATGGCGAAGGCGTTCAAGGCCAAACGAGAATTGATTGGTCAGAGTGAAGATTGAGGGAGGATTATTTTTCGCCGCGCCATGCCAATAAATCCAGCGCGCGCAGGCCTTTGGTGGTGAGCACCCAGCGCGCGCCTTTCTTAAATACCAGCGAACGACACGGATGCTCGCGGAGCACATTGTCATTTACCTCCAGCAATTCAAAACGAACGCCGCCCGCTTTTTTCTTCAACCCTTCCTCATACAACGGCTTGAGGCGAATTGGAATTGCATTGAAATTCAGATCCACTTCCCATGCCTGCACGGGGAGTGTTTCGCCGCGGAGGGTTTGAGCGACTAACCCGGGAAACCGTTCCGCCCATTCGAGCCGCGCTTGATGAATGCGTACGCGACACAGCGCGGGTTGATTGGAAAGATGGGAAATGAAATCGAAATCGCCGGTTGCGTTCTGTCGCAAAATCTCGGCGGCATCAAGTCCGAGCAGGTTCAGCCCGTTCCATGCGCCATGGTGATTCTTGCCGTCCTTATACCAGTGCCGAAACCAACTTTCAAACTGGGTATGGATTTGCAGCCCAATTTCAAAATGCAAATGTGCGCGCCCCTTGGCAATGGCGTCTTTCGTATTCGTGGTGCGACCAAGAATCCCAAGGGTGTCGCCGCTCGCCACGGACTGGCCAATTTTTAGACCATCTGTTATTTCACTTAAATGGGCATACAGCGAGTAAACCTGTAGATGCTCAAGCGAGTGGCGCAGCACAATATATTTGCCGTAATTTGAAGCGGCCACGTTGGAGTTAATGTGTGCCACCACGCCGGAGCGGGTCGCTTGCACAAGATCAGTGGGCTCGTTGGCGGCATCGCGGTGCAGGGCGCGGATGTCAATGCCTTCATGAATACGGGTGCGCGTGTTGCGCACGCATCCGAAAGCACCACTGCTCCAAGGCCGCCCCGGTCCCGTGGGGGCAAAAAATTCAGTTTCTCCGCCCGAACGGAGTAAGGCTCGGTTTTCCGTCGGGAACAAAAATTTAGGTTTTGCGGCGGGCAGGGGAGGGGAGGGCAGCGCGGGCGGGTTGGGTTCAGTGGATCGTCCGCACCCTATTGCCCCCGTTAGAATGATCAGCCCAAGGCGCGGCCACATGCGTTATTGGGCCCCCGCTTTCAAATTCAGCTCCTCAACAATGAATTCTAGTTCCGCATGGGAGGCATCCGGAATCATATCCAGCACCCGGGCAGCCACGATCCCTTCCACCCGATAAGTCCCCACACAGCACGTTTTGAATTTGCCCTTTTGCATGGGATCCGGCAGCGGGTATAGAAAAAATAAATTGCGCTGCAGATAACGGCTCGTCACACCTTCGAACTGTCGGGAGCCCGCCGTGGTCAGCCAGAGCCTCAATATTTCGGTTCCCTGTTTATCCACAACCAACTCGGCCCTCTGCAGACCATCCGACACCCAGATCAAGGGTTCATCATCAATCCAGACCGTTGAATTTGAAGCGCGAGGAACCTGAATTTGAGTCGTAAGCTGCACCCCACCCGTGGCGGCCTGGCCGAAAATGGCCATCTGATACTCATTCCCAGTGTTGCGTGTCGGCAATTTGCAACCGGCAAAACCAAGCCCAACTAGCCCTGCCGCCAGAATTAAATTGCACACCCGCGTCATCCGTTTCATACTCCGCGAGGCAACACGGAAAACCAATTCCAGTAAAGAGAAAGTCATTCACCATGAGTCAACAAACTAACAAAGTGCAAAAACGCCGGCGCCGCGCCGACTATCTCAAACGCAAAAAAGCCAACGCCAAAGGCAAGGCCAGCAAGTAACCCCACCGCCAACCTCGGCGCCCCCACCCCACGCAAGCCCATCAACGGGCTTTTTTTGTGAACTCAATTTCAGATTTGTTCACAAACCCAACCCCCCGTTTTCGGGTCGCTTGAGAAACTTTTCACAAGCGCTTCTTTCAGCCCGTAAAAACAAGGGTATTTCCTCAGTGTAAATCTCGATCACCCACCAAGTTTTGGGCATAACCTGTTCACAATATCTAGTGGCCAATCTCCAGAAACGTGGTATCTTGTTCCTAGTTCCGCGAGTAATCGAGGGAGCTATGGTTCATTGAAAGAACAGAGTGAAGCGCCGGGAAACCGGCAGGAAACTCTCAGGATAAAACCCAGGAGAACTGGGCGAAAGGGCAGGCGAGGCTGATTCGTCTGCCCCCTTTGAAACGTCACGGATTCGCGATGAAATTCGGCGGGAACATCACTTCGGTGGTGGGAAAACCGTTTGGAGCCACGAAAGACCGAGCGCGGAAAAGGCACAGTTCACTTGAGTGGACGGTGGCGGTCGCACGCCATCGAATGCGAAAAAGTCACTCAAGAGGTTAGGGGCGAAACAACGGGCGCAAGCCCGTCCAGAAACCGCTCCGAGCCGGCTGAGAACGCGCTGCCATGCGTCAGGCTCACCTCGGTGAGTTAGGCAATAGCACAGCAGTGCTGGACACAGCCCGGTTTTGCGCGACCTTCGGGGAGCGTATAACTGAGTCAAGTAGGTGCGAGCACGTTTCGAGCGAGCACCGAACGCAGTTGCCCATAGGGCATTGATTACCTACTGCAACATCAGCACGGCGGGAAACAAAAATTGGCCGGAAACGGCCAGCCAGACGAAATCCTCTGAAAGGAGGGACAAAGCTGGGGTTCCTGTCGGGATGGCCACGAGCCCAAGACAACGGCCGTGAAAACCATCCAACGCGGTGGCGATACAAAAACTGTAGCGCTGCCATGTGAACGAAATGGTAATCTGAGGGGTAAGAGGCGAGACCCGTGGCAAGGGCCAACGCACCGTCAAAAGCGGTGGCAGACCCATGCTAGATGGCTTGGAGGTGAATAGTTCACAACCACGTCCAAGTCTGGTCCGCAGGTCAGTGGCCGCAACCACTGGCTGAAGCGGGCTTATAAACCTCACCCAATAATTCAAGTGCCGAGAGGCCTTGAACGGCCCTGCTATGAGGCCGACAACTCCGCGAGTCACGGAGAATGGCGTCGGGGAGCAACCGACCCGCATTGCGGGTGCCCAATGGTTGCATCGGGAAAGAGCGTGTGGCGAGCGCCCACCCCCCAATTCGTCCCTGCTGGACGCAAGTCCGGCAGGGACTTTTTGTTTTTACCGGCAAAATTATGCTGTGGCGTTGCTACAAATTAACTTGCCCGAAGCACCGCTTCCGTGCTCAATCAGCCCTCACCACTTTTTCAATCATGGGTAAAATCTACGACAACATCGTGCAAACCGTCGGCGGCACTCCGCTCGTCCGCCTCAACAAAGTCACTGAAGGCATCGACGCCACCGTGCTGCTCAAGTGCGAATTCTTCAATCCGCTCTCCAGCGTGAAGGATCGCATCGGCATGTCCATGATCGAAGCCGCCGAAGCCGACGGCACCCTCACAAAAGACACCATCATCATTGAACCCACCAGCGGCAACACCGGCATTGCCCTTGCCTTTGTGGCCGCCGCCAAGGGTTACAAACTCATTCTCACAATGCCCGAAAGCATGTCGCTCGAGCGCCGCACATTACTGGCGATGCTGGGCGCGGATCTCGTGCTCACGCCCGCCGCCAAGGGCATGAAAGGCGCAATCGCCATGCCTGAACAATTGGCCGCCGAGACACCCAACGCATGGATTCCCCAACAATTTGAAAACCCCGCCAATCCCGCCATCCACCGCAAAACCACCGCAGAAGAAATTTGGGAAGACACAGACGGCGCGGTGGACTTCGTGGTTGCCGGCGTAGGAACCGGAGGTACGCTGACCGGATGTTACGAGGTGATTCATTCGCGCAAAGAATCATTTCAGGGCATTGCCGTTGAGCCTTCGGATTCCCCGGTAATTTCGCAAACCATCGCCGGCGAGGAACTCACCCCCGGGCCGCATAAAATTCAGGGCACCGGCGCGGGTTTTGTGCCCGGAAACCTCCATCTCAAGGCAGATGATGGCACCGTGCAAATCGCCGAATGCATCAAGGTCAGCAACGACGACTCCTTTGCCATGGCCCGCGAGCTGGCCAAAACCGAGGGCATCCTGTGCGGCATTTCCACCGGCGCGAACGTGGTGGCCGCGCTGGAGCTGGCCCGCCGACCGGAGAATGCCGGCAAGACGATTGTGACCATCGCGCCTTCCACCGGCGAACGCTATCTGAGCACCCCGCTGGCGGAGGAAGCCCGCACGGCGGCCAACGAGCTGCCGGTACAGGATCCTGCGTCATAAAAATTTACTGTAAAAAAGTATTGCCACCACCGCT
>DQLO01000138.1 GCA_015660155.1 Verrucomicrobiota bacterium | reverse complement strand
TCCTCGGAACGGATGGTCACCGTGTGGGGCAAGCCGGAACTAATGGCTAGGCCTTTCACCTCCATGGTCATTTCCTCGTCCATGGGGAAAGCGGATCCGATTTTCAGTTTGATTTCCTCGGCGGTGCGTTCGCCGATCTTCAGGTTGTGAGCACCTTTCAAGTGCCCAATAATTGCATTGTCAAATTGGTCGCCGCCCACGCGAAGGCTGGTGGCTTGCACGATGTTGGCGAGCGAGATCACGGCGATTTCCGCCGTGCCGCCGCCGATGTCCACCACCATATTTCCGGCGGGCTCGGCCACGGGCAGCCCCGCGCCAATGGCGGCGGCGAGCGGTTGTTTGATGGGATAAAATTCACGGGCGCCCGCGCGCGTCACGGAGTCCTCCACCGCGCGGCGTTCCACCTCGGTGATGCCCGAGGGCACGGCCACCACCACGCGCGGCTCCACAAGCTTGCGATGTTGCACCTTGGAAATGAAATGTCGCAGCATCTCCTCGGTCACGTCGAAATCCGCAATCACGCCGTCTTTCATCGGGCGGATGGCCACGATATTTCCGGGTGTGCGGCCGAGCATCGCCTTGGCTTCATTGCCCACCGCAAGCACTTTCTTGGTGCCGGCTTGGATGGCCACCACCGAGGGTTCGCGCAGCACGATCCCCTTGTCTTTCAGGTAAACCAACGAGTTGGCGGTCCCGAGATCGATGCCAATATCATTGGAAAACCAGCTTTTTATGCTTTCAAACATAGTGTGCGTCTTGCAGTTGGGGGGACGATAGGGATGCGATTGGCGGGTGGTCAAGGGTGGGTTATTGAAGTTTTACCCAAAAAATGGGGGAAATGGTAGCAGAGGAGGGACTCGAACCCCCGACATGCGGATTATGATTCCGCCGCTCTAACCAACTGAGCTACTCTGCCGGTGGGCGGAGACTGCGCATTTTGGGGCGGATTTGTCAATCTCACTTGTGATTTGCCAAAAAGCCCCTTGTTATTGGGGTAAAAAAATGTCACTTTCCCCCTTTACAAGCGCGGGCGGGCACACTACGTTCCCCGCCGAATAATAAGTAGATGGATCCGAAAGTCAAACAAGAGGCAATCAAGGAATTTCGCATTAATGAGTCGGACACCGGCTCGGCGGACGTTCAAGTCGCGGTGCTGAGTCGCCGCATTAAACATCTGGAACGACACCTCGTCCAGAACAAGAAAGACCACCACTCCCGGCGCGGCTTGCTCATTATGGTGAGCCGTCGCAAGCGGTTGTTGCGCTATCTTGGAAACAGACACGATATGAATCATGTGGTCGACTTGAAAAAGCGACTCAGCATTCGTTAGCTTCGTTGGCTTCTCCGGCCGTCGGCAATTCCGCCGTCGCGCCATTTGTTAAATCCATTAAATAAAAACCGTGCCGTTGGCAGAGTGATTTCAATCAGCGTCCCCGCGTGGGGCGTTGACTGAAGTTTCTCTTGGCCGACGGCCAAACAGACGCAAAGAAAGAAAATGACTGAACATCAAGTAACCGCCAAATTTGGCGATAAAGAAATCACGATCGGCAGTGGCCACATCACCAAACAGGCTGATGGCACTGTGACCGTGCAAATGGGCGAGACGATTGTAATGACAGCCGTCGTCGCCGCCACCAAAGGCCGTGACGGCCAAGACTGGTTTCCACTGCAAGTGGATTACCGCGAACGCGCCTCGGCGTGTGGCCAAATCCCCGGCAACTATTTCCGCCGTGAAGGTCGCCCGAGCGACAAGGAAATTCTCACCTGTCGCCTCACCGATCGCCCCATCCGCCCGCTCTTCAACAAGGGTTGGTTCAACGAGTGCCAAGTGTACGGCCTGTTGCTCAGCGCTGATGGCGAGAATGAGCCGGATGTGATGAGCATCCTCGGCGCATCCGCCGCGTTGATGGTGAGCGACATCCCGTGGGCCGGCCCGTTGGGCGCGGTGCGCGTGGCGCGCATTGACGGCAAATTTGTCGCTAACCCCACCAACGACGAAATGGCCGAAAGCAATCTCGACCTGCTTTATGTGGGTAACGAAACCGACGTGGTAATGTACGAAGGCTCTGCTGATCAAATCAGCGAAGCGGACTTCATCGAGGCTCTTAAGTTTGGCCAGGAATGTTGTGTCCCGCAAATCGAAGCTCAGAAAGAGCTTGTGAAATTGTGTGGCAAAAAGAAGCGCGACATCAGCGATCAACTTTTCGTGGTGCCGCCCGCTATCTTTGAGAAGGCCGAGGAACTCGGCGGCGGCGATCGCATCGTGGAAGCGTTGCTCACCGTGGCCAAGCTCGAGCGCGAACGCAAAGTCAGCGCCATCAAGGACGAAGTAGCCGCCAAACTCCGCGAGGAATTCGGCGAAGACGAAGTCACCGGCCCCGTGGTGGAGCAAGCGTTTTACCACATCCAAAAGAACGCCCTGCGCGGTTTGATTTTGGAGAAGGGCAAGCGCCTCGACGGTCGCTCGCTCGACACGCTGCGCGACGTCCAGTGCGAAATCGGCGTTTTGCCGCGCACTCACGGCTCGGCGCTGTTCACCCGCGGCGAAACACAGGCGCTCGTGACCACCACCCTCGGTACCACTGACGACGCCCAGCGTTTCGACAGCTACACCGGCGGCCCGGATCGCAAGCAGTTCATTCTGCATTACAACTTCCCCAACTATTCAGTTGGCGAAACCGGCCGCATCATGGGCCCCGGCCGCCGCGAGGTGGGCCACGGCGCGCTCGCCGAGCGTTCGCTGCTCCCCATGCTGCCGATGGGCGACAACTATCCTTACGCCGTGCGGCTGATCGCTGAGATTCTTGAATCCAACGGTTCCAGCTCGATGGCCAGTGTTTGTGGCGGCAGCTTAGCGTTGATGAACGCGGGCGTGGAACTCAAGGGCGCGTGCGCCGGTATTAGTATCGGCATCTGCACCAAGCTCGACAAGAACGACAAGATCGAAGAATACCGAATCCTCACCGACATCATGGGTTGGGAAGATGCGTTCTGCGATATGGATTGCAAAATCGCGGGCTCCAAGGAAGGCATCACTGGCTTCCAGCTCGATCTCAAGCTCAAGGGCTTGCCGATGAACATCATGGTTGAGGCTATCGAGGCCGCGCGCGTTGCGCGTCATTCGATCATCGACACGATGAACGAAACCATCAGCGAGGCGGGCGAGATGAGCCCTTACGCTCCGCGCATCACGCAACTCAAGGTGGATCCCGACAAGATCGGAATGATCATCGGCCCTGGCGGAAAGAACATCAAACGCATCGTCGAAGAGTCCGGTTGCGAAATCAACATCGAGGACGACGGCACGGTCAATGTGTACTCGCTCAACCCCGAGGGAATGCAGGTCGCCATCGACGAAATCGAAGGCATGACCGCCGAAGCCGAAATTGGCAAAATCTATCACGGCACCGTGGTCACTATTAAGGACTTCGGCTGCTTCGTGGAATTCATGCCGGGCAAAGACGGCCTCTGCCACATCAGCGAGCTGGCCAACACCCGCGTCAATCGCACCGAGGATGTCGTCAAAGAAGGCGATCGCATTCACGTCAAGTGTCTCGGCGTGGACGAGCGCGGCAAGGTGAAGCTTTCCCGTAAAGCGGCCATGGCCGAAATGAACGGCGAAGTCGACGAGACCGGCGGCGAATCCTCCCGCCCCGCGCGCGAGAAGCGCGAGGTCAGCGATGAAGAGCCCGAAGAAGGCAAGCTCTACCAAGGCACCGTGGTCACTATTAAAGACTTCGGCTGCTTCGTGGAATTCCTGCCCGGCCGCGACGGCCTCGTGCACGTCAGCGAGTTGGCGCAATCCCGCGTCAAAAATGTCGAGGACATCGTGCAGATGGGTGACAAAATCTGGGTGAAATGCTTAGGCGTGGACGAGCGCGGCAAGGTGCGTTTGTCTCGCAAAGCCGCCATCGCCGACCGCGAAGCCGAAGAGAGCAGCGAACCCGTCGAAGCCTAGTCTCCGGCAATAGTCTTGAAAAATGGTTAGCTTTTGGGTTAAAACCCCACGTGCTCAACCAACAAACACTGGCCGGTCAAGCTGCGTATAGCGGCATTGGCTTGCACAGCGGCAGCAAGGTCAATATGACCTTCCTGCCCGCTCCGCCTAATCACGGCATTCGATTCCGGCGCGTCGATCTCGACGGTCAGCCGGAAATCGAAGCTGTGGTGGAGAATGTCTCCGACACCAACCGCTCCACCACGCTCTCCAAGGGCAACGTCAAACTCCACACCGTCGAGCACGTGCTCGCCGCCTTTGCCGGTGCCGGCATCGACAACGCCCTCGTCGAGCTCGACGCCAACGAACCTCCCATCGCCGATGGCAGCGCGCTCGAGTACTGCCGCATGATCGAGACCGCCGGCATCGCCGCGCAGGATGAGCCGCGCGAAACCTATTCCCTTCAGGCCCCGATCGATTTGCAGAGCGGTGCCGCGCACATGACTGCCTTCCCGCACGACCGCCTCAAAATCACCTGCACCAGCGCCGGCGACGATGGCCGCTTTACCCAACTCTTCAGCGTCGAGGTCAACCCCGACACTTGGCGTGCCGAAATTTCCCGCGCACGCACTTTTTGTTACTACGAAGAAATCGAACACCTTTACAAAAACGGCCTCATCAAGGGCGGCAGTTTGGAAAACGCCGTGGTCATTCGCGATGACGCCGTGCTCACCAACGAGCCGCTCCGCTATCCCGATGAATTTGTGCGGCACAAGATTCTCGACATCATCGGCGACCTCTCACTCATCGGTCGCCCCATCGGCGCGCACATCGTCGCCGTGCTCCCCAGCCACGCCGCCAACTGCGAAATGGCCCGCCGCATCGTTGCCCAAATTCGCAAGCCCGTCCAAGCTGCCCAAACCTTTGCCCCCCCAGCCGCCAGAGACCAACAGCCCAAAGTCGCCGTGGAAGCCAAAGCCACCGAAACCATCGTGCAAGATGGCGCACAGCTCGACGTGAACCAAATCATGAAAGTGCTGCCGCATCGGTACCCATTTCTGATGGTTGACCGCGTCATCAGCATCAACGGCAACCACATCGTCGCGCAGAAAAACGTCAGCATCAACGAGCCGTATTTCCAGGGCCATTTTCCGAACCACCCCATCATGCCCGGCGTGCTTCAGCTCGAAGCCATCGCCCAAGTGGCCGGAATTTTGATGCTCAAAAAAGCCGAGAACTTCGGCAAGCTCGCCTACTTTGTTGCTGCCGAAAATGTGAAGTGGCGCAAACCCGTCCTCCCCGGAGACACCCTCACCATCGATGTGGAGCTCACTAAATCCCGAGGCAAGATTGGCAAAGCCCAAGGCAAGTGCCTCGTCAATGGCGAACAAGTCAGCAGCGCGCTCATCACCTTTATGCTCATCGACAACGACGAGTCCTGAGCACAATGAGCCAAATTCACTCCACCGCTGTCATTGAGCCCGGCGCGCAAATCGGCGAAGGCTGCCACATCGGCCCCTACAGCGTCATCGGCGCAAACGTCACACTCGGCCAAGGCTGCACCCTCCATTCCCACATCGTCATCGACGGCCACACCGAGTTAGGCGAAGCCAACACGCTTTACCCCTTCGCCAGCATCGGCCTCCAATCGCAGGACCTTAAACATTCCGGTGGCACCACCTACACCCGCATCGGCGCTCACAACACCTTCCGCGAATACGTCACCGTCCACAGCGCCACTGACGAAGGCGACGCCACCGTCATCGGTTCCCACAACAACCTCCTCGCCTACACACACGTCGCGCACGATTGCCAGCTCGGCGATCACATCGTGATGTCCAACGTCGCCACCCTCGCCGGCCACGTCACCGTCGACGATCGCGCCATCATCGGCGGCCTCGCCGCCGTGCATCAATTTTGCCGCATCGGTACCATGTCCATCATCGGCGGCTGCAGTAAAGTCGCCCAAGACATCCCTCCGTATATGCTAGCCGATGGCAACCCCGCCGCCACCCGCGCCCTAAACAAAGAAGGCTTGAAGCGCAACGAAGTAAGCCCCGAATCCCAAGCCGCCCTAAAACAAGCCCACCGAATTCTCTTTCGGGAAAACCTCACCTTCACAAAAGGCGTTGAAAAAACACGAGCAGAAGTTCCCGCATCCGAAGAGATTGAACATCTCTTAACCTTCATCGACTCCAGCCAACGCGGCATCGCCCGCTAAATGATTCTCGGTAGGGACGCGCTTCGCGTGTCCCTACTAGTTCAAATCTCCACAACTGATTTTTTACGCCCGACAAAACGGCAGCACTCTTCAAAGCCCGCCTCCCTCGCCAATTCCACAGCATCGTCCAAATTCATCCCCACTTCGTGCGGAGCGTGGGCGTCCGCGCCGAAGGTGATTTGGATGTCAGCCGCGCGAGCAAGTTTCAGGAAATCCAAGCTCGGATAAATCTCGGCGCAATCTTTGCGGAGGCCGGCGGTGTTTAGCTCAATGCAGGTGCTGGTGCTTTTGCAGGCGTCGAAGAATTCTTGAAATATATCCGTGCAATCGCGCGTGGGGCGGTGGCCGAATTTCTTGGGGAGATCGGGGTGGCCGATGATTTGGAACAGGCCCGAGGCAGCGGCCGACGTGAGGCGCTCGAAGTATTCGGCCCACACATCGTCCACGCTTCGGTTATCCCACTCGGCGATGAATTTCGGGTTATCAAAATCCCATTTGCCGGAGACGTAATGGACGGAGCCAATAAAATAATCCCAATCATAGCGGCTGGCCATTTGCTCAATCCACGCCTCGTGGCCGGGAATGAAGTCGACCTCCAACCCCAGCCGAATGGGCAGGGTGGGGTGGGTATCGCGGGCGAGTTGCACTTTGGCAACGTATTCGTCCAGTTCACCGGCGAGCATCCGCCAGTCGTCCTGGTCATCGTGCTCCACGGGCGAGTGGTCGCTAAATCCAATCTCCGGCAGTCCCAGCTCCAACGCGCGCGCGGCGTACTCGACGGGTTCCCCCTTCGCGTGGCGGCACAACGGCGTGTGCATATGATAATCAGCCGGCAACGACATGCGCGGACGATAGCGGCGAGGTGCGTCAGAGGAAAGGGATTTGATTGACAGTGCAGGGGGCGACCTCCATTCTCCCGCGGCAAATAGAAAAGTTATTTGCCCCGCTCGACGGGGCTTTTTGTTTTATGGCAAATACAATTCTGATCGGCGCCCAATGGGGCGATGAAGGCAAAGGCAAAATCATCGACGTGCTCACCGAGCGCGCGGATTTGGTGGTGCGAAG
>DQLO01000112.1 GCA_015660155.1 Verrucomicrobiota bacterium | reverse complement strand
CTCGGCGCAAATCTGGCCAGACCTAATGATCTGGAATTGACACTGAATACCATCGCCGAAGCCGATCGTGACGTTGCCGGATACCAACAAGCCGCGACCGTCAAGGGCCTTAGCGACAAGGCACAGGATTACACCCAGTTTTTCCGCCGAGCCCAGGTGCAGGGAAACCGCGCCGACGAACTGCGCGCAAACGCCAAAAAGCGACTGGCCTCCACCTATACTTTAGACGCCAAGGTCACAGAATATTACCTGCGCTCGCTAAAGATGTGGAAGGAATACATCCTGCGCACCGAAGGCCTACAAAAGGAAGAGCGCGGCCTCTTTGAGCGCGGGCTGGTGAAAAGCCCGTTGCCACCGGATCCGCTCATTCCCGAAATCCTTCTGCGCCAAGGTTGGATTTACCGTGAGCTAGGCTTGCCTGATGAAGCGGTGGACACATTTTTTGGTGTGCTCGCCTCTTCCATTAGGCAAGAAGTGGACAACCTCGTGCGATTCAATCGCATCAGCCTCGTGGCACAAAGCCAGATCGCCAATGCCTACTACGAGGCACCCCAGAAACTGGAGGACTACAAGCTCGCCGTCGAAAAGCTCGAAATCATCATGATGCAACCCGTCGGCGAACGTGCCGAAGATCACGAATTGGATCTCGAGCAAATCCAGCTACGCTACATGCGGGCTCTGTACAAGGCCATCCGAGCCATTGACCGCCGCCTCACCCGGGACAACCGCCGCCTCAAAACACTCCAGAACGGCACGCTGGCAAGCGACAAAGTGCATTCACAGATCACCGTCCTGGCGAAGGATCGCAACGAGCACTGGCGCAGTTTGGCCAAACAATCCGCGCTGTTCATCGAGCAGTACACCAAAACTCATTCCAGCCAAAGCGTGCGATACGATGGCGAAGTGCGTTACTATAAAATTCTCGCCCACCAAGCTCTGGGCAACGAGCAACATGTGCAGCGCGAAGTGGAAGTGCTGCTTCAGAATTCCTCGGTGACCAGTGAGCTCGAAGCCGTGTGGGCCAACACCCGCCTGCAAATCGTCATGGACATCGCCAACCTCCTCTACGCCGAGGCCATTCAACTGCAAGGCGACGCGGAGCACCTTGGCCAACTCCCCGGCGAAGCCACCCCGGTGCTGGGCGCCGCGAACTCATTAGTGCGCCCGCGGCTGCAAGACTCCGTGCAGGTGCACCTCAACGCCGCCATCACCTATTACAAATGGGCCCAGAGTCGTGACCAATCTTATCGCAGTCAGATTTTTCTCCGGCAACAACTCGCCTTTTGCCACGAACGCCTCGGTCAAAAAAGCAAGGCTCTGGATTATTACAACCAACTCCACCGGTTGCTCAAACTCCACCCGAAAGATCTCACCCCGGCATTAATGCTGGTGAAACACATCACCGAATTTCGCCGGGAAAATATGCGCAAGGAAATCGAGCATTTAAACACAAGTAACTGATCCCTTAACCCCAACCCGATGAGCTTCCCCCCAGAAACGCTTCATCCTGGAACCGGTGGCGGCCTGCCCGCGCTGGAGCAGGAACTGCGCGCCCACCTCACTTTATGCGGCGAACTGCTCGCCGTGGTGCAGCGCGAACATCAACAGCTCAAGACCGGCCACGTGGACGATCTTAACGGGCTGCTCCAGGCCCGCGAAGGAATGCTCGAGCGGCTCACCGCCGCGCAGGAAACCCTCTTCGCCCACAAGGAAACGTGGATGGCACTCAACCCCGCTCAGCGCGAAAAGCACCCAGCCATCTCCGCGCTCATCCGGCAGGACCTCGATCTCATTATGAAAATCGTTTCCCTTGATCGCGAAAACGAACAGCTCCTCCTCCGCCACAAGCTCGTACCCGCAAACCATCTCCCCCCCGCCCAACGCCAAAACCCCAACCTCATCGCGCGGATGTACAAAGACCAACCCTAGCCAAAAATCCATGTCCATCGAGAAAGTCATCATGGTCGCCAAGGAGGAATTCCTCCGCAAACAGGTCTCGCAACACCTGCGCAAAAAACGCATCGACGTCGCCGAATGCGGTACCATCCAGGAAGCCCACGACTTTATGGGCAAAGGCAATTTCGACCTCATGCTGCTGGACCAATCGCTGCCCGACGGCGAGGGCGCGGAGTTTTTGGAAGAGGTCAACCTCCGTCCGGCCAAGCCGATGGTGGTGATGATGGGCGCCGAAGGCTCGGTGGATCTCGCCGTGCAATGCATGGCCAAGGGCGCGTTCGATTATTTGCTCAAGCCATTTTCCAATGAACAGGTGGAAATCATTTTGCGCAAGGCCGAGCAATTCGCGCAGGTGCTCAACGTAAATCAATTTCTAACCAGCCAGGAAGCCGAGGATCCCGAGAATGAAATCCTCGGCGAAAGCGAAGCCACCCACAAACTCCGCAAACTCATCCGGCGCATCGCCCAAACCAACGCCACCGTGCTCATCCAGGGCGAGAACGGCACCGGCAAGGAACTCGTGGCCCACGCGATGCACCACAACTCCCACCGCAAGGACGGCCCCTTCATCAAGCTCAACTGCGCCGCGCTGCCGGAGAACCTCGTGGAAAGCGAACTCTTTGGGCACGAAAAAGGATCCTTCACCGGCGCCACCAACAAACGCGAAGGCCGCTTCGAGCTGGCCCACGGCGGCACCATTTTCCTCGATGAAATCAGCGAACTCTCCCTGCCACTCCAAAGCAAACTGCTGCGCGTTTTGCAGGAACGCGAATTCGAACGCGTGGGCGGAAACCGCACCGTCAAGGTGGACGTGCGCGTAGTCGCCGCCACCAACCGCAAGCTCGAGCAAAGCGTTGAGAAAAACGAATTCCGGCAGGATCTCTATTTCCGCCTGAACGTGGTGCCCGTGTACGTGCCCGCGCTGCGCGAACGCGATGGCGATGTGCCGCTCCTCGCCGAAGCGTTTTGCCAGCGCTTCATTCGCAATCACGGCGTGCCGGTGAAAGGCCTCACCCCCGAATCCCTCGCCGCGCTCCAAGCGCACGATTGGCCGGGCAACATTCGCGAGCTGCAAAACGTGCTGGAACGCGCGGTCATTTTATGCGGCGAGGATGGTTACATCCATCCCGAACAACTCGGCCTCACCGCCCCGCCCCAAGCCGGCATCGGCGATGCCCCCACCGGAGCCATTGATGACAAACCCATTGCAATAGTTCCCGCAGCCCCAACCACGGCGGCCGCTTCCAATGGCGCGCCCACCACCTTGGCGGAATTGGAAAAGCAGCACATTCTTTCCACGCTCAAACATTGCGAGGGCAACCGCACCCGCACCGCCGAAACGCTGGACATCAACATCCGCACCCTGCGCAACAAGCTCAACGAATACAAAGAGCAGGGCGAGGCAGCCGATTGATCGCGCGGGCGGTTTCTGTTACAACCCGCGGATGTCCGGGCAGGACTCCCCCACCCTCATCCAGTTACAAGATGGCCGGCACTGCCGCGAGCGCGGTGAGCTGGCGCAAGCCGAGGCGCACTTGCGCGCCGCGTTGGAAGCGGACCCCGCGCTGTTGCCCGCGCATCTCGAGCTGGGGTTGGTAAAACAAATGCGCGAGGACTGGCTCGCCGCGCGCGAATGTTTCGAGGCCGCCCACGCGCTGGACTCCGCCAACCCGCAAATCCTCAACGCCAT
>DQLO01000308.1 GCA_015660155.1 Verrucomicrobiota bacterium | reverse complement strand
TTTCCCGAGCCAGTAGGCCCGGTGACGAGCATGATACCGTCGGGCATTTGCGCGTTACGCTCGAACACTTCCTGATCATCCCGCATGAAGCCCAGATGATCGAGCCCGAGGTTCAGGCCGCCCTTGTCCAAAATACGCATCACGATACTCTCGCCGTAAATGGTGGGGAGGCAACTCACGCGAAAGTCGATCACGCGCCCGTCAATCACCTGCTGATAACGACCATCCTGCGGCGTGCGTTTCTCGGCGATGTTCATGCCGGATTCAATTTTCAACCGGCTGATAATCGGTGCCCCCACGCGCTTCGGTGGCGCGTTGCCCTCACGCAACACACCGTCGACGCGATAGCGAATTCGGAGGCGCGTTTCAAAGGGCTCAATGTGCACATCCGAGCAGCCCATCTTGAATCCTTCCTGAATGATGAGACTCACCATTTTCACCAAGGGCGCGTCGGAATCATCATCCATCTCCACCCCCGCGCCATCAGCCGCCGCGCCGCCCTCGGCTTGTACTTGGTCGAGGTCCACCTGTGTTTGGGAAAGCTCCTGCACAATCCGCTCCACCGCCTCGTTGGCCGAGCCATAGAAACGGTCAATCGCCGCGCGGATTTGCGGCTCGCTGGCCACCTTGAAAACGACGTTTGGATAATCAACCATCCGGGTGAGGCCATCGGTCACATCAATGTCGCCCGGATCCGAAAGCGCCACCACTAATTCATTTTCATTCACCTCCACCGGCACCACCTGATAACGCCGCGCAATATGTCGGGGAATCGCCCGCAGCAAATCATCGCGTGGCCGCAAATCGCGCAGGTCTATTTGCTCGCACCCAAACTGCATCGCGCGCGCCTGCGTAATTTGATCGATGTTGATGATCTTCTGCACCACCAACGTATCGACCAGCCCCGCCCCGGCAGACTCCGCCGCCGGACGCGCCGCATCCAGATGAGCATTGTCGACCAGCCCCATGTTCATGAGGGTGTCGACCAGATAATCGTCTTTAACAGCCATACAACGTGCCGGCACAACTTACGACCTCAAGAGGCTCCGCGTCAAATAAGAGCTATAAACAATGGGGGATTTGTAGATTATTTCTACGTGTGCGGATTAGTGCCCCCCTCCTCTCACCCATTGGACCTTGGGCGCTTGGGTTCTTGGTCATTAAAAAAGCGGAGCCTCACGGCCCCGCCTTCTCCAAAGCGATCAACCGCTTTTTCAGTCCTTCAACTCCACCACCCAGATATTGCGAAACCGCATCGGGTTGCCGTGGTCTTGCAGGCCGATCGAACCGGGCCCGTGTTTTTTGTAAGACTTCACCGACTTATGGCCCGAGGGCCCAATCAGTTCGCGTTGGTCGTGCACCTTCACGCCATTGTGAATCACCGTCAGCACCGCCGCCCGCGTCACCTTGCCGTCCTTGCCAAACTTGGGCGCGCGAAACTCGATATCGTAAGTCTGCCATTCACCCGGAGGACGGCACGCATTCACGCGCGGCGGATGCTGCCCGTAAATCGCCGCGCACTGGCCGTCGGCATAGGAAATGTTGTTGTACGAATCCAGCACTTGCACTTCGTATTGCCCGCAAAAAAACACGCCGCTATTGCCGCGCCCTTGACTGCTCCCCTTCACTTCCTTCGGCGTGGCAAATTCCAAGTGCAACTTGATGGATCCAAATTTCTGTTTGGTTTTCAACTGCCCCGAACCCCGCGTCACTTCCATGTAGCCCTTCTCCACCTTCCACTTGTTGTGGCTCCATTGGCTAGTGTCCGTGCCGTCGAAAAGCACCACCGCGCCCTTGGGCGGTTTCATACCCAGCGTCTTGGACGGCCCCGCCTTCACCACCTTTGGCCGAGGCCGATTGGCATCGTGCACGCGCCATTTTTGGCCGGGGATAACTGGCGTATCCGTGTAGCCCGGAAGATTTTTGTCAGCAGCGCCTGTTTCAAAAACGGAAATTGCCAGCACGGGGATCAGTGAAAAGAGAATTATTTTTTCCATATCAATTGGTTCGGCCGCCAGCCTAACAACCGCACCCCCACTCGCAAGCAAAACTTTCGCTTGGCCGCGCGCCCCGCTCCCGTTAAAAGCCCTGCGTGCCACGTCGCCCCATTCTTTGCATCAGCAACCTCCGCCTCGAACGCGGCGACACCGTCATCCTCGACGGCATCAACTGGCGCGTCGATCCCAGCCAACATTGGGTCATCCTCGGCCCCAATGGTTCCGGCAAAACGACTCTACTCGCCGCGCTCACCGGCTACAAAACCCCCACCGACGGCGACATCCAACTCCTCGGCCAAACCTTCGGCGAAAGTCATTGGCCCGAGCTGCGCAAAAAAATCGGCCTCGTCAGCAGCGCCCTCAACAAACTAATGGCCCCCGCCGAGCCCGCGCTCGAGACGGTCATCAGCGGCAAATACGCCATGATCGATCTTTGGCAAACCCCAACCGCCGCCGACCGCCGCACCGCCCGCGCCATCCTCAAACGCATCGAGTGCCTCCCCCTCGCCGACCGCCCGTGGCAACACCTCTCCCAAGGCGAACGCCAGCGCATCCTCATCGGCCGCGCCCTCATGGCCAAACCCAAGCTCCTCATCCTCGATGAACCCTGCGCCGGCCTCGACCCCGTCGCCCGCGAACACTTCCTCCAATTCCTAACCCGCCTCGCCCGCCAACACGGTGCACCCGCGCTGGTTTTCGTCACCCATCACGTGGAAGAAATCATGCCCGCCTTCACCCACGCGTTGTTGCTGAAAAATGGTCGAGTGAGTGCCACAGGGAAAATGAAAACTACTCTGACGAGCCGAAACCTGTCGGAGTCGTTTGGAAACAAAGTGAAGCTGGAAAAGAAAGGCGGCCGATACGCGCTGAAAGTAAAACTGGCGAGGAAAGAGATGATGTGAATGATCAATTATCATTCACAACGCAATTGAAACTTGATCATTGAAAATTCCTAAAACTGCGCCCCCGGAAACCACGGCTGAAACTCATCATCCCCAATCCCGTTCAGCTCACTCTTCGTTTTCTCACCACTCGCCACCGCGATGATTTTCTCAAAAATCCGCGCGCCCACTTCCGCCACTGTTTCCGTCCCGTCGATAATCGTCCCCGCATTCAAATCCATATCCTCCTCCATCCAGTTAAAGAGCGCCGTGTTAGTGGCCACCTTAATGCACGGCGCGGGTTTGCAGCCATACACACTACCGCGGCCGGTGGTGAAAACGCCCACATTGCAACCGCCCGCCACGAGGCCCGTCATGCTCACCGGATCGTATCCGGGCGTGTCCATAAAACAAAATCCAGCCGTGTTGATGCGTTCCGCATAATCGTACACCGCCATCAACGGCGACTGACCGCCCTTCGCCAACGCGCCGAGGCTCTTTTCGTAAATCGTGGTCAGCCCGCCCGCCTTGTTACCCACGGAAGGATTGTTATCAATTTTGCTGTCGTGGCGGCGCGCGTAATCCTCCCACCAATGGATTTGTTGCATTAGCTTTTCGGCTATCTCCGGCGTGGCCGCACGATTGGTCAGCAAATGTTCCGCGCCATAAATTTCCGTAGTCTCCGCCAACACCGACGTACCGCCGTGCCGCACCAATTCATCCGAGGCAACGCCCAACGCCGGGTTCGCCGTGCAACCGCTGTTGCCATCGGAGCCGCCGCAGTTTTCCGCCAGCAATAATTTTGACAAAGCTTGCTCCGTGCGCCGTCCCTCCGCCACTTTCGGCAAAATCGCCTCCACCGCCTTGGCCGCCGCCTCGATGGTTTTCAGCGACCCCCCCGTGCCCTGAATGGTCATAAACACCGGCGCAATCTCGCCCTCGCGCAGGTTGTCCAAATCATAATCCTCGCGAATGCCCGCGATTTGATTGTCCTCGCAGCCGAGCCCGATCATCACGTAGCCCGCGATGTTCGAGTGCCGCGCCATATTGCCCAGCGTACGGCGGATGATTTGCATCGGCCCGCCCGGATCCACCCCGCAACCGCCTTGCGTCTTGAGCGCAATCACGCCATCGATGCTTGGAAATTGTTTTTGAAAATCCGGCCCGCGAAAGCGCTCCGCCACATAACGCGAAACAGAGTTGGAACAATTCACATTGGAAATCACCGCCACATAATTGCGAGTGCCCGCGCGTCCGGCCGGCCGGGCAAACCCCTGAAACGTGCGCCGCTCCCCTTCGGGATAAAATTCCGTGGGCTGATAATCCGAACAAAAATGATGCTCCCGTTCGTAATCGCGACACACGAGATTTTGCGAATGCACATGCTCGCCCGGCGCAATGTCGCCCTCGGCAAACCCGATGATTTGGCCGTACTTGTGAACCGCCTCGCCCGAAGCAACCGCTCGCAATGCGATTTTGTGCCCCGCCGGAATCGTGATCGCAGTCGTAATCGAACCGCTCCCATTGGCCAATTCCGTGCCGCCCTTCACGGTTTTTTTCAACACGCCCACATGATCGCCCTCACGCAAGCGCAGCACCACTGAATCTAAATCAATCAAAGCCATCGGCACGAAGATAAACGCGAACACTCACTCTGCACAGAAAACAATCACAATTCCTCAACCTCAATCCACGTTTCCAGCCGTTGCCCGTCCACTTCCGCCGTGAGCCGGTGCCGCCCCGGTTGCAGTCGCACAAACACATCCCCGTCACGCGCGACACATTCCAGCGTTTGCGATGACCAACGCGCCGAAGTCGCATTCACGCGCAAACGCACTTGGCGGCTGGACGGCGGCAAATCGGAATCCAAATAATAAACCGTGCCCGGCAAGGGCGACAACACACGCACCTTCGCGACTTGCGCAACATCGAGCACCGCGTGTTTGCGCAACGTGTTGTCCGCACCGGCAAACCATTCCGCATAATCCGCGCCCAACTTCACTTTGCCATCCGCATCAAAATCATCCGGCATTTCGCGCGGCGGGAGGTTGTCCGCCACAAACCATTCCGCCACCCCCTGCCCTGCCCTTCGGCCCGTAATCGGATTCACTTCTGCACGAACCATTCCGGTCGGGCGCACAAAGTCAGTCGTCCCAAACCGCGCGCGTAAATGTTCCATCACCGCGTGCATCACCGGCGCAGCACCGGTCACGCCGGAAACATTTTGCATCGGCGCACCATCAAAATTCCCCACCCATACGCCCACTGTAAATTCCGGTGTAAAACCAAGCGCCCAGTTGTCGCGGAAATCCGAACTCGTGCCCGTCTTGCACGCCACCGGAAACTCAAACGCCAACGCCGATTCCCAGCCAAACGACTGCGCCCGCGCCGCGTTGTCGCTCAACATATCCGCGATGAGCCACGCGTGCCGTGCATCAAAAATTCGCCGTGCTCCCGTTGGGTCACCCGCCAACAACCGCACCGGCCGATGCACCCCCATCCGCGCGAGCGTCGCGTAGGCATTGGTCAACTCCAGCAAACGCGCCTCCGCGTTACCGATCGTCAGCCCAAGCCCGTAGTGATTCGCCTTCGCGCCCAAGGTGGTAAGGCCACATTCGCGCAGCCGCTTTTGCAAAACCGCCGCGCCGACCGCCGCTTCTAGCACTTTCACTGCGGACACGTTTAGGGAATTCGCCAGTGCCAGTCGCAGCCGCATCGGCCCATGAAATTGGCGGTTGAAATTTTGCGGACTAAACACGCCCGTGCTCGTGGCGAAATCCGTGGGCACATCCGCGATCACCGTCGCGGGCGTCATCCCCGATTCCAACGCCAGTAAATAGGTGAATGGCTTGAAGGTGGATCCCGCACTGCGCGGCGCCCAAGCGCCGTTCACTTGCCCGGATTCCGCCTCAAAATAATCGCGCGATCCCACCAACGCCAACACATTGCCCGTTGCGTTTTCGATGACCACCACCGCACCATTGGAAACATTGCGCTGGGTCAATCGATCCAAACTGTTACTCAAAGTGCGATCGACAAATCGGTTCAACGGCAAATCCAGCGTGGTGCGCACATTGGTTTTCACCTCGCGTTGTTGGCGCACCAAATCCACAAAATGCGCCGCCGCAAACGCGCGACCCGCGCGGTGCAGTGCGATCGGCTCCGCGCAGGCGCGACGATGGGCGGCGGCGTTCAGCCAACCGAGCCGCCGCATGCGGTCGAGAATGGTGAGCTGCCGTCGCTTGGCGCGGTCGAAATGGCGATGTGGATTCAACCGCGAAGGGCCATTGGGCAAGGCCGCCAAAAACGCCGCCTCGGCGGGCGACACATCGGTCAGGGGTTTGTCAAAAAAAAACCAAGCCGCCGTGCCCGCGCCGCGACAGAGATTGCCGTAATCGATGCGGTTCAAATACGCGGTGAGAATTTGCTCCTTGCTCCAAGTGCGTTCGAGCTTGAGCGCCTGCAAATTTTCAAGGATTTTTGTGCGCACCGTGCGCGGGCGCGGCTCAGCGTTTTTGATGAGCTGCTGCGTGATGGTCGATGCGCCGGACATCACCCGACGATGCACCGCAATCTCTTTCACCGCGCGCGCGGTGCTGAACCAATCCACACCGGCGTGACCCCAAAACCGTTTGTCCTCCGCCGCCAGCGTCGCCTTCAAAAAAATCGGAGCGCATTCGCCCAGCGCAATCGGTTGAAAAAACCGATCATCCGAAGTGAGCAACAAACGCAAAGGTTCACCGTGTCGATCGGCGGCTTGCGGACTCATCACCGGCGGCACATCCATCCCCACGGGCAACGGCATAAATGTCACCACAGTTTGCAACCCCAACCATCCCGCAAGCCAAACACAAACAAAACGCAGCGCCCAACGACGCCACGCTTTGCGCGCGAACCAATCGCGCAATTGGCGCAGTCGGTCACTCATTCAAAGGCAGCGTCACGATGGGTTGACTGGCGGTGAGACCGACGATGCCCGGATCATACATCGCCTCAACTTTTGCGGCCGGCGCAGTGGCCGTGCCGGCAGCGCGCACGCGGGCGAGGTATTTGAATTCGTGCCTTCCGCGCGGCAGATTGTTGGCATAAAAAACCGCGCGATCTTTGCGCAATACTTTATGGCTAACACGCCAATTTTTCCCCGACGGCACCCGTGTTGTGGCCTGTGTTTTTAGGCGGGCATTCATCGGCTCCAAGTTGGCGGGCAATCCATCTTCAATGGCGAAGTAATGTGCGGGCGCGGGGACATCCACGCGCAACGTGACACGCACCAGATCGCCCACGCGCAACGGTGCTCCATCATCCTTGGTGCCATCGTCTTGCAACCGCGTGTAAGTGCGATGAATAGAGAGGCCTTGTTTCACCGGCTGGGTTTGTTGTTGCGCGGGATGCATCGCGGCCTTCACCTGCACAAACAAAGTGCGCTCGCCGGGATTGCGCAGGATCATCGGCGTTTCATCCGGGCCGGGCGCGTTTGCAAACGTGAATACTAGGCGACGCACTTTCGCGTTGAGCTTGAAGGAACGCTCCTGATTGCCCCAAACAATCGTGCCATTCGCCGGGCCTTGTTCGGCGGAATGATGACCGGCAAAAGTAGCCATCGCGTACACCACCCACGCATTGCCAAAGGTGGTTCCCCAATGACCCGCGCGTGCGCTGGAAATAATTTTCCCGGCGAGCTGCGCGGCGGCCGGCGCTTTTGGATCGTGCTGACAAATGGCCAGCAATCGCATTGCAAGCAATTGGCTGGAGTTGCCGAAATAACTGAAGCCGCGTTGATTGGATTTAGCGCGCTTTAGCAAATCGCGAACCATCTCCTCCGGCCCGCCCACTTTGGCCACGGCCATCGCCAACAAGGCGCGGCCGCTGCTGGACAATTGATCGCGCAGCGCAAACATCCGCTCGTGACAAGACGGCTGCGCCTCGCCCAGCAGCGCCAACGTGTACAACGCAAGACAATATTCGCCGTCGCGTTTCTCGACCAACGGCCCTTTCACCTTTTTGGTAAGATATTTTGCCAACGATTTCAGTTGATTATCCGGCACATCGTGGCCGCGCTCCTCCGCGATTGCCAACACCATTCCGCCGTAGGCGCTGGCAAAAAGCGTGGCACTCCCGCCCGGCCAATAACCCAATCCGCCGGAATGATCCTGCATGCTCAACAGTCGATTGATGCTCTTCTC
>DQLO01000331.1 GCA_015660155.1 Verrucomicrobiota bacterium | reverse complement strand
CGGCGCAATCGCACCTCGGCGCATTTCATGGCCGCCAGCGGATCGCTGCCCGGTTGGGTGGTGGGGCTTTCCATTTTCGGCACGTTCCTTTCCAGCAACACCTTCATCGGCGTGCCGGGCAAAGCGTATGGCGGCAATTGGAACGCGTTTGTTTTCAGCCTCACGCTGCCGCTTGCCGCGTGGGTGGCGGTGAAATATTTTGTGCCCTTCTATCGCAACAGCGGTGAAATTTCCGCGTATCATCATTTGGAAAAACGCTTCGGTCCGTGGGCGCGCTCGTATGCGCTCGGCTGTTATTTGCTCACGCAACAGGCGCGCGTGGGCGCGATTTTGTTTGGCGTATCAATGGCGCTGCACGCGATGACCGGTTGGAGCCTCCCGGCCATCATCATTGGCGCGGGCGTGGCGGTAACTTTGTACACGCTACTCGGCGGCATCGAGGCGGTGATTTGGACGGACGTCATCCAAAGTCTTGTGCTGCTCGCCGGCGCGGTGGTGATTGCGGTGCTGTTAATCACCGGCCATCCAAATGGCGCAAGCGAGGCGCTGCACATTGCGGCGGGTGCGGACAAATTCATCCTTGGCAGTTTTGCGGCCGACTTCACGCAATCCACGTTTTGGGTCATGTTGCTCTTCGGCCTGTTCATCAACCTCACCAATTTTGGCATCGATCAAAACTACGTGCAACGCTACCACGCCGCGCGCGATGACGCCGCCGCTCGCCGCTCCGTGTGGATCGGCGCGCTGTTGTACGTGCCGGTGTCCGCGCTCTTTTTCCTGATCGGCTCGCTGCTGTTCAGCTATTACGAAGCCAGCCCCGCGCTGCTGCAGGAATTGCGATCCGCGCATCCCGAGGGCTTTGCCGACCAAGTGCTCCCGCATTTCATTGCGCACAAACTCCCCGTCGGCATGGCCGGATTGCTGTTGGCCGCCATCTGCGCCGCCGCGATGAGCAGCATCGACACCAGCCTCAACAGCTCCGCCACCGTCACGCTCAAGGATTTTTTCCAACGCCATCTCAAGCGAGGCGAAAACGAAACGGACGCCCTAAAAATTCTGCGCGGTGCCACCTTATTCTGGGGCGTGCTCGGCACCGGCGTGGCCTTGGCAATGATGGGCCAGAAAAGTCTGCTCGATGCGTGGTGGAAACTTTCCGGAATCTTCGCCGGCGGAATGCTTGGCCTGTTTCTGCTCGGCCTCATCGCCCGCAAAGCCGACAACGCCGCCGCCCTCACCGGCGTCACTCTCGGCGTGCTCGTCATTTGCTGGATGACTTTTGCCGATGCATTCCCCGAAAATCTCCGCAGCCCCTTCCACGCCAACATGATCACCGTCATCGGCACGTTGACGATTTTCTTGGTGGGCCTTGCGGTGAGTCGGTGGAGAGGGAAGAGTGAATAGTGAGTTGGAGGTGGTTTCCATTACTCACCATTCGCAACTCACTTTCCCCTCGCCTTCAATGCGCGGTGGAGCATACTTCCCGCCACCTATGAAATTGCGTTTACTCAATTTCCTCCCGGTTTTTCTCACTGTCGCAATGGCCGGTGCGGCGCAGTTCAAGTTTGGCAACCAAACCTTCACCGTGCCCAAGGGCTTTACCGTCGAGCGGGTCGCCGGGCCGCCGTTGGTGAACCGGCCGATTGAGGCGTCCTTCGACGAACAGGGACGGCTGTATGTCACCGATTCCTCCGGCTCCAACGCGCGGATTCCGGAGCAAATTAAAAACCCGACGCACCGCGTGGTGCGTCTGGAGGACACGAACGGCGATGGCAAGTTCGACAAGTCGGTGGTGTTCGCCGACAAGATGATGTTTCCCGAGGGGGTGCTGTGGCATGACGGCGCGTTGTATGTGAGCGGCGTGCCCATCATCTGGAAGCTTGAGGACACCACCGGCGACGGCCGCGCGGACAAACGTACGAAGTGGTTCGACGGCAAGACGGCCAACGGCTGCGCCAACGATTTGCACGGGCCGTACCTCGGGCTCGACGGTTGGATTTACTGGTGCAAGGGCGCCTTCGAACGGCAACGGCACCAGCGGCCGCGCGGGCAAATCATCAACGACCGCGCCTCGCACATTTACCGCATGCGGCCCGACGGCACGGAGTTCGATTCCATCATGGCCGGCGGCATGGACAACCCCGTGGGCATGGCCTTCAGCGACACCGGCGAGGTGTTTTTCACGACCACATTTTTCAACCACCCGCGCAGCGGCAATCGCGACGCGCTCGTGCACGCGGTGTACGGCGGGCTGTATCCGAAAAACTGGAGCATTCTCGACAAGCTCACGCGCACCGGCGACCTCATGCCGCCCCTTTCCCACCTCGGCTCCGCCGCTCCGTGCGGCCTCACGGCGTACGAGTCGGAAGTGTTCGGCAAGGATTTTAAGGGCAACCTTTTCACGGCCCAGTTCAACATGCACAAGGTGCAGCGCCACGTGCTCTCAAAGAGCGGCGCCACCTTCACCGCGCGTGACCTCGATTTTTTGGTGTCCGACAACCCCGACTTCCACCCCACCGACGTGCTCGAGGACGCCGACGGCAGTCTCCTCGTCGTCGACACCGGCGGCTGGTACAAATTGTGTTGCCCCACCTCGCAAATCGCCAAGCCCGAAGTCCTCGGCGCCATCTATCGCATCCGCCGCACCGACGCCAAGCTGGTGAAAGACCCGCGTGGGCTGAAACTGGATTGGGAGAAAATATCTGCCAAGCAAATCGCCAAACTGCTCGATGATTCACGTCCTTACGTTCGCCATCGCGCCATGAACCACCTCGGCAAGATGGGTGAAAAAGCGCGCGCGGAAATGATGGATTTATTATTAGAGAGCAAATCTGTCACTGCTCGGCGCAACGCGGTTTGGGCGTTGATACGCATTGACGTTCCCATCTCTGAAATGACCGCCGGTTTTGGATTATTAGATTCAGACCCCACTGTACAACAGGCCGCCGCCCACGCCGCTGGAATTCACCGCGATGCCGCGACGGTGCCGCAGTTGCTCAATCTTTTAAAATCCAAGTCCCTCCACGTCCGCCGCGAAGCCGCCACGGCGTTGGGGTGCATTGGCGACAAAAGCGCGGTGCCCGCATTGCTCGCCGCCGCGCAATCGGGCAATGGCCGCGTGCTTGAGCATTCGCTCATCTACGCGCTCAT
>DQLO01000244.1 GCA_015660155.1 Verrucomicrobiota bacterium | reverse complement strand
AATCAATCCAAAAAATTGCTTGAGCGTTTTGGCTTGGGCCATCGTCTGACGCACACGCCTTCGGAACTGAGCGCCGGCGAACGCCAGCGTGTGGCCCTCGCGCGGGCGTTGGTGAATGAGCCGCGCCTGATTTTGGCCGATGAACCAACGGGGAATCTCGACCCCGAAAATGACCGGCAAGTGTTTCAGCATCTGTCAGAATTTCACCGCGCGGGCGGCACGGTGATTGTGGTGACCCACGGTTCCACCGCGGATGAGTTTGCCGACCGCATTGTGAATTTGGAAACTGCCCCATGAGATATTTATTTTTATTTATGGGCCTTGGCGTTTGTGCAGCGGATTGGCCAACTTATCGTGCCGATGCCTCGCGCAGTGGGGTGACGACCGAGCAACTTGCGCTACCGATGAAGCAAGCTTGGGTGCATCAACCCCTGCACGCACCACGGCCGGCCTGGCGCGGACCAGCCAAGCGCGATCCATACAACAAGGTTGAAAACATGAAAAACCGCCAGCTTTTCGACCACGCCTTTCACGTGGTTGCGGATGCTAAATCGGTTTACTTCGGTTCATCGGCTGATGACCAAGTGCATTGCCTCGATGGTGCGACCGGCAAAGAGAGTTGGTCATTTTTCACTGAAGGACCCGTGCGCCTTGCACCTACACTGCACGGCGGCAATTTATTTGTCGGCTCGGATGACGGTCACGCGTATTGCATTTCCACAGAAGGGAAACTCATTTGGCGCCAACGGCTTGCGCCGAGCAACTATCGCATTGCCGGCAACAATCGAATCATCTCTGCGTGGCCCGTGCGTACCGGAATTCTCGTGGATGACGGTGTGGCCTACGCGGGTAGCGGAATGTTTCCCAGCGAAAAAGTTCACGTGCTGGCTTTCAGCGCGACGGATGGCAAGGAGCTTTGGCGCATTACGCAAACCGATGTGCCCGCACAGGGATATTTGCTGATGTCCAAAACACGCTTGTACGTTCCGGCTGGCCGGGATAATCCGGTGGTGCTAAATCGGGCGGACGGCGAACGCCTCTATGAAGTAGCTGGTGCGAGATCGAGAGGCGAAAAGTACTTCGCATCATCGCAAGGTGGCGGAGGGGATGCCACGCTCGATGGCGACACACTTGTGTTCGGGCCGGGTCGCAAGGGGCGAATGGCTTTGGTGCCGGGCGGAAAGAGGGACGCGTTTGCCGTGTTCTCGGGCAATCATATGATTATTTCCGCCGAGAAATCCTATTTGCACGCGGACAGGGAATTGAGCGTTCTGGACCGCGTTCGTTATCTGAAGCTCGAAGGCGAACGCAAACAAGTCGATGCCGACCGCAAAACGGACGGCGCGCTGCTCAGCAAATTGCGCAAACAGAAGTCGCTCGACGTGCCCGTGGTTCTCGAAAAAGTTACTGTCGGTGGGCGGCGCCTGGATGAAATCAGCGCTGCGATGAAGGCTTGCTTCCTCTGGCGCGTGGACTGTGCTCAGCCGCATTCACTTGTTCTTGCGGGCAACACTCTTTTCGCCGGCGGCAATAATGAGGTCGCCGCGTATTCAACTTCTGATGGAAAACAAATTTGGACGGCCAAGGTAAACGGGGTCGCCTTCGGCATTACCGTGGCGCATGGGCGGTTGTTGGTCAGCACGGATAAGGGCGCGATTCATTGTTTCACTGCCAAATGAAAAACATATTTGTTATACTGTTTCTGTTTACAGCCGTTGTTCACGCGGCGGAGGATGGTCTGCTGCATCGGTGGCAATTTGGTGAGGCAAAGGATGGCATCGCGCCTGCAAAAACGGGTTCGCCCGCAAAGTTCACCGGCTCGGCTACGGTGGTCAAAGAGGGAGGCTTGGGCCGGTTGCAGCTCAAAGGAACCGACAGCCGCGTGTGGGTGGCGGATGATTTTAATTCGGTGAAGGTGCCAAAACAGGCCATCACCGTGGAGGCGTGGGTGAGTCCGGCCGCGCTGATGCGGTGGGGCGGCATCGCGGGCATCATTCAGGATAATGGCGACTACGAACGCGGGTGGCTGCTCGGTTATGTAAACCGCAAGTTTTCCTTCGCGCTTGCCAGCGAGGGGCATCAGCGGTTGACGTATCTGCAGGGCGCAACGGATTTTCAGGATAACCGATGGTATCACGTGGTGGGCACGTACGACGGAGCCACACTGCGAGTGTACTTGAACGGCAAACTGGAGGCCACCGAGCCGCACCATTCGGGGGATATTATATATCCGCCCAAGGCCACGTTTGAACTGGGCGGTTACAAAGACGACAACGAGTTTTATCGCGGTGCAATTGGTCTGCACGAGATTTCAATTTACGAAAAGGCGCTCGATGCTGACACCATCGCGAAGCGTTTCAACGCGCGCAAAAACGAATTCCCCTTGCCGCCGCAGCGCTTGGAGTTTCTGTCCTCGCCGCAGTTGCGCTGGGAAAACCGTGGCACTTTGCGGATGGAATGGGAAACGGCCGAGGCTCTGCCCTCATTCATCCGTTGGAAGCGCGCGAATGGCAGTGGCGAGCGGCTCATTAAACTGGGCGCGGCGAAACAGGTGTCGACGCTGTTGACCGGGCTTCCGCCGGAAGGCGAATACCTCTATCGCATTATTGCGAAAGGAAACGGCAGCACCGAGTTCGCGAGCGAATGGTATAAATTCGACACATCATTTTACTATGGCCTTCCCAGCCCACCCAAGCGGCCATCCCCGTTTGTGGATGATGCGGCCATGAGACGGGTGCAATCAGCGGCAAAACGGATCGTTTCCGAAAGCGGCATTCGCCAGGGCTACGTATTGGTGCTGGGCAGCGCGGGCGGGCGGTTGGCGTACGAGCTGGCGCGGCAGACGGATTTGCAAGTCGTCGTGGTGGAGTCCGACGCCGCCAAAGCGAATGAATCGCGGCGGGCTTTGGCCAAGGCGGGCATGTACGGCATTCGTGCCAGCGTGCATCACGGCGCTGTGGGGGATTTGCCGTATGGCCCGTACTTCGCGAATCTTGTGGTCTCGGGCAGGTTGCTTTTTGATGGACAGTTGCCGGGCGAAAATGCGGCAGAATTGTTACGCGTACTGAGACCGGCGGGCGGGGTGGCGATGCTCGGTCACGCGGGCGGCAAACTTTCGGTGGAGGATTTTCAGGAATGGTTCAAGGGCGGAGGGGCAAAGTGCGATGTTTCCAATGAAGCCGGCGAGGTGTGGGCCACTGTGAAGCGAGGAAAGCTCAAGGGCGCGGGCGATTGGACGCATCAATATGGTTCGTCGGATAACACGACAAACAGCCGCGATGACCTTGTGCGCGGCGAGATGGGCATCCTGTGGTGGGGCGAGCCCGGGCCGCGGCCGATGCCCGACCGTGGCGGCCGCAATCCCGCGCCGCTCGCCGCCAATGGTCGGATGTTCATCCAAGGCGACCGCGTGCTTTTCGGCGTGGATGCTTACAACGGCACGGTGTTGTGGACGTTTTTCTCACCCGAAATGCGCCGCTCAAATATGCCGCGCGATGGTTCAAACATGGTGGCTACTGACGACTCAATATTTGTAACCATCGGCAGCGAGTGTATCGCGCTGGACGCGCAAACTGGCCGGCGCCGCACGGCGGTGTATGCGACGAAGGGCCGCGACTGGGGTTGGCTCTCGGCGGGCAAGGGGCAACTGGTCAGTGCGACGGTGAAGAGTGGTTCCAGCTACAAGGCGGATTCCGGCGAGTGGTACAATTCGTTTGGCGCGGGCCAAGTCGAGCGGGTGGTGAGCGATGCGCTCGTGAGTCACGATTCTGCCACCGGTAAACTGCAATGGACTTATCGTGGTGGAGAGGTCATGAATTCAACCATTACCATCGCGGACGACACGATTTATTTTGTGGAAAGCCGAAACGCTGAGTTGGCCAAATCCGTAACTAGCCGGCTCATGCCCGCTCAGTTAATCGCCCAACACCTCGTGGCTTTAGATCGCATAACCGGCCGGAAACTCTGGGAGAAGCCGGTTGATTTTTCCAAGTGCGAAACAATGCTTTACCTGCTTCATTCCAAAGGCACGCTGATTGCCGCCGGCACGGATCAGGCTAAGCAATACCATACTTTTGCGTATGATGTTAGCTCGCCCGCACTGCGGTT
>DQLO01000239.1 GCA_015660155.1 Verrucomicrobiota bacterium | reverse complement strand
TCCTTTTTTCGTAAGGCCTTTTCGTGTCTTGCCGTTTCCGCCCGCAGCAGCACCTCCGCCTGCCAACCATTTGCTTGCGCGCGTTGGGTCAACGCAAATAACTCCTTCGCCAACTTCGCCTTTGCCCCACCCTTTCGGCCTTGGGGCAACAGCCCGTGCTTGCGGGCTTTTTTGGTGAGTTCGTGCGCCCGCATCAGCGCCGGCAAATGCCGCGGGATGCCATCGAAAGCCGAAGTGCGTTCGCGATCGGTGCCGGCCTTTTCGGTCAGTTTAATTTTCTCCCATTGCCGCCACACGCCATCCACGTCTTTCACGTCCACATCGCCAAACACGTGGGGATGTCGCCGCACAAGTTTGTCGGCAATACCGCGCGCGACCTGTTCAAAATCAAACGCGCCGCGCTCCTTCGCCATTTGCGCGTGAAATACAACCTGCAACAATACGTCGCCCAACTCCTCGACCATCTCCACATCGTCATCCGCCTCGATGGCGTCGACCAATTCATAAACTTCTTCAATGGCGTTGAGCCGAATGCTTTTGTGATTTTGCTCTTGGTCCCACGGGCAACCATCCGGCGCGCGTAAGCGGGCCATCACGGCGAGCAATTCATCGATGGCTTTTTTCTTCGTTGCCATTATAAAATCACGAGGTCATCGCGGTGCACGACCACTTTGCCCGCGCTGCCGTTTTCGATTTCCGCGCGCGCGTGGCGCGTGATGCCTTGGGCAAAGCCCGTGCCATTGCGATCACAAATCCGCACCACATCGCCCGCCGCAAATTCGCCTTCGCATTTGGCAATGCCCATTTTGAGCAAGCTCTTCGTGCGCTCCCGCAGCGCGGCCTTGGCGCCATCATCAACCACCAGCGCGCCTTTGGGGTGATGGAAGAAAGCAATCCACCGCTTTCGGCCTTTGAGTTTATCGCCGCTCGGCACAAAAAAAGTTCCGACCGAATCGCCCGCTAGGATTTTTGTGAGTTGGCCACGCTTCACGCCATTGGCGATAACCATCGGGATACCGGCGCGGCCGGCGATTTGCGCGGCATCCACTTTGCTCGCCATTCCACCAATGCTTGTGGCGCTTTGGGTGCCACGCGCGAGACGGCGGATGGAGTCGTCGATATTGCGCACGATTGAAATCAGGCGCGCATTGGGCCTGCCAAAATTGCGGATGAGGCCATCGGCGGTAGTGAGCTGCACCAATAAATCCGCTGGCAACAGCGCGGCCACGAGCGCGGAGAGTTTGTCGTTGTCGCCCACGGTGAGTTCATTAAAAGTCACCGCATCGTTTTGGTTGATGACGGGAACAACGCCGTGATCGAGCAAAGCCATCAAAGTGTTGCGCGCGTTGAGGTGCCGATCGTGATCGCGCAAGTCATCGTGGGTGAGCAACACCTGCGCCGCTTGCAAATTATGCGCTGCGAAAAGCTCATCATAACACGCCATCAACCGCGACTGGCCCACGGCCGCGCACGCCTGCAGTTCGGCCAAACGCGCGGGGCGTTTTTGGCAGCCAAGCGCTTCCATGCCAGCGGCCACGGCGCCGGAGCTGACGAGCACCACTTCGCGGCCGGCCTTGCGCGCGCGTGCGATTTGGCCGACGAGTTGCTTGATGCGCGGGGTCGCCAGCCGGTTTCGGGCATCGGTGAGAATGCCGGAACCGAGCTTCACCACCACCAACGGGGCGTCTGCAAGGAGCTTGGCGCGCATGCGGCATTTGGTAGCAGAAGCGCCGTGGAGCGTCGAGCATTGACGCCGTGCCGCCGCGCAGGCAACCATTCCGCATGCGCAAGGAATCACTCGCCTTTTTGGAAGAACTCGTCAACACCCCCAGCCCCACCAGCTACGAGACGCGCGGGCAACGGGTGTGGCTCGATTACGTCAGTGAATTTGCCGATGAAGTCGCCCACGACGAATACGGCAACTGCGTCGCCACGCTCAACCCCGACGGCGGCCCGCGCATTATGCTGGCTGGGCACGCGGATGAAATCGCGCTTTCGGTTAACTATATTGATGACGATGGTTTCATTTGGGTGAAACGAATGGGCGGCGTGGACGCCATCGTGAGCAAAGCCCAACGCGTGACGGTGCACAACGCAAAGGGGTCGGTGCTCGGCGTGGTTGGCAATCCGCCGCCGCATATGCAGAGAGTCGATGGTGAGCCGAAGGTGCCCAAGATTCACGATCTATATATCGACATCGGTTGCGCCACGCGAAAAGCCACCGAGAAGCGCGTGCGCGTGGGCGACCCGATCACGGTGAACCAGAATTTTGAAATGCTGCACGGCGACCTCGCAGTGGGGCGCGCCTTCGATAACCGCATCGGCACGTGGGCCGTCGCCGAGGCGCTGCGGTTATTGAAAGGTTCAAAGAAAAAACTCAACGCCGAGATTTGCGCGGTGTCCAACACGATGGAAGAAGTGGGCTTGTTCGGCGCGCGGCAGATTGCGTATTCGCTGGATCCCGATGTGGCGTTGGTGGTCGACGTCACGCACGCGACCGATTATCCGGGCATCAACAAACACGCCCACGGCGACGTGAAGATGGGCAAAGGCCCCACGCTCACGCACGGCACGTGCAACCATCCCGCAGTGGTGAAGCGGCTCGAGGCGGTTGCGAAAAAGGCGCGCATTCCCGTCCAGCACGAAACCGTAAGCGCGACCAGCGGCACGGACGCGGATGTGATTTTCTGGACGCGCGGCGGCATCCCCAGCGCGCTGATTAGTCTGCCGAACCGCTACATGCATTCGCCGGTGGAATTAGTGAACCTGAAAGACCTCGACCAAATCGCCAAGCTCATGGCCGGCTTCGCCGAAAGCGTGAAGGCGGACGATCTGTTTTCGGTGGAGATTTAAGGCTGCGATTTCACTTCGCCAAGCAAAGCTTGCAGCGCGGGAAGAATCTTTGAATTAAAATCGGCCGCGCTGTTGATGTTGCGGGCGCGGATGGTTTTTTTTACCGGTACGATTTTTGCGCTGCCACCGCGCGACAAATCCAGCACTTTTACCGATTCCACTTCGAGATGGAATTCACCGATGCGTTCGATCTTTTTATTCCTGAACTTCAACTCCTTCATCGGCTTCACCAAAAGATTCCATTTGCCGTTCTTGTTTTTCACGACGGTCAATTCCGCGACTTTCACTTTCACTAAGTCCAGCCCTTTCAAACCGTATTCCACCCGCAACTCGGTAATCTTCAAAAAATTCCCGCCCCCAAATTCCTTGGCGTTTTTTAGGGTCACATCATTGGCGGAAAACGATTTCCCTGGTTGAAT
>DQLO01000401.1 GCA_015660155.1 Verrucomicrobiota bacterium | reverse complement strand
TTTCCACGCCAATGGCGAAAGCAGTGCTGCGCCCAAAAACACGCAGGCAACGTAAATCAGGATGGCAACTGTATGTCGCAAGTGCCGGAGTACAGCCTCAATCTCCCGCCGCGCCAAGTGATTTTTATTGAAACAAATCCACTTCGCCGCTTGGATTGCCCCGCGCGGCCTCATCGGCGCGGGAAACAGGAGGCAGAGATTCAACTCGTTGAAAACGGAAAATTTGGCGACTACCGCCTGCTGGAGCGCATTGCTCAGGGCGGGTTGGCCACGATATGGCTGGTGACCGATCCCGATGGCCGCAGCCTTGCGCTGCGCGTGATGCACGATACGTTCGGCTCGGGTTCCAACGGCCCGGCTCTATTTCGGCACGGTTGCGAAATCATGGCCAAGCTCGCGCCGCATCGCAACGTGATTGCCTTTCATGATAGCGGCAAAATCAGCGGACGCGAATATGCCGTGCTCCAATACGTGGAAGGTTTGAATCTGCGCGAAATGAACGTACGCGAAGATCCGATGCTCGAGGAAATTCTCAGCGATATGATTATTGATTTGTGCGCGGGGTTGGTGCACCTCCACGGGCAAGGCATAATGCATCTGGATTTGAAACCGGAAAATCTCATCATCAGTCGCGGCGGCACTTTGTATCTATGTGATTTTGACACCGCTCAGGTTATTCCCGATTCGCCAATGAAATTTGAACGCAAATCCGGCACCCCTCTTTATATGGCACCGGAGGTCGTGAACGGCTGGCGCTTCGATCAGCGCGCTGATGTTTATTCCTTTGGCGTCACCATTTACGAAATGCTCACGCAGGTGAAACCCTTCGAAGGCCAGACCACCAAGGAAAAACTCACCAACCAGCTCAACCCAAAATATCTCATCCGCAAGCCGCGCAATTTCAACCCCAACATCCCGCAGTTGCTCGAGGATTTAATTTTGAAATGCCTCGAATATGTACCGGAGAAACGCTACCTCACCATGGGACTGATGGCGCGTGATTTGCACAAAGTGTTGGGAGTGCATTGATGGCATTCATCGGCATAGATCGAGATTTCGTCCGGCGCTATTGGTTTCTCGCCGCGCTGATATTGCTAATCCCAGTGGGCATTCTCATCCCCGAAGCGGGATTGGCCCTCAAGGATTCCGGCTGGGTTATCCCTGTCTTCGTAGGCGTGATGCTCGGGATCGCTGGGTTCACGATGGATACCTCCAGCCTCGTGAAACAAGCCACCAATTTTCGTGCCGTCATTCCGGTTTTACTCAGTATATATCTTTTTTCACCGGCTTTGGCTTATGCCTTGAGCGTCTGGTTTGCGCCCGCAGGCAACGAGCATTTCCTGCCCGCGATGATGATTATGGCCGCTCAAGCCGGTAGCCTTGCCTCCGCCATCGCGCTCACCATGATGGCCGGCGGCAACCGCGAACTCGCTCTCATCTGTACGCTCGCCTCCAATAGCCTCACGTTTTTGCTAACGCCGTTCATTCTGGAAATTAGCATTGGCGCGGACGTCGATTTCCGCGTGGGCCAAATGATGCTGCGCATGGTTTATATGGTGCTCCTCCCCATCACTGCGGGGCAACTCCTTCGCCCGTTGCTTTGGGATCGCACCGAGCGCATCCGCCCCTTTATCCGAATCGTGCCGCAGTTTATTATTTTAATGTTCGTCTACACCGGCTTCGCCTCCGGCGCCCAACAACTCCAAGGCGCGCCAAATCTTGTCCTGCGCTTCCTCGCCGCGTGCGCCATTCTCCACCTTGCATTACTCGCTTGGAATTATCTCCTCTCCGGCTGGCTCCGATTCAGTTGGCCCGACCGCACCGCCATGATCCTCAGCGGTTCCCAAAAAACCCTCCCCAACGGCATTTACGTCTGGAGCAATTTCTTCGCCTCCAACCCCTACGGCGCAGTGCCCTTGGTCCTCTACCACCTTTTCCAACTCCTCGTAGATACTCTATTAGTACCGTGGTTTGAAAAACAAAACCCAAAGAGTGACGGATGTGCTGGAAAGCAAACGTTTTCCTGCCACGGGAGCGGTGAAGATTAGGCTACTAATTGAGGCACAACCTTTGCCCCCTCCACGCCGGTGAGGCGTTGGTCGAGGCCAAGGAAGCGGTAGCTTAGGCGTTCGTGGTCGATGCCCATTTGTTGGAGAAGGGTGGCGTTGAGGTCGTTGATGTGCACGGGGTCGCGCGTGATGTTGTAGCTGTAATCATCGGTAGCGCCGTGTTCGTAGCCGGCTTTGAAGCCGCCGCCGGCAACTAGTGTGGTGAAGCATCGACCGTGGTGGTCGCGGCCGTGATTGGTTTTGGAGAGAGCGCCTTGGGAATAAATGGTGCGGCCAAATTCGCCGCCGACGATGACGAGTGTTTCATCGAGCATCCCGCGTTGTTTCAAATCTTTGATAAGCGCGGCCACGGGTTGATCGACGTCCTCGCATTGTTGGCGCAGCTTCACGGGCAGCGCGCCGTGTTGATCCCAGCCGCGATGGAAGAGGTGGATGAACGGCACGCCGCGCTCGGCCATTCGGCGGGCAAGGATGCAGTTGCTGGCAAAGGTGCCGGGCTTGGCGGTGTCTTTGCCGTACATTTCTTTTATGGCTTTGGGTTCCTTGGAAACATCCATCAAATCCGGCACGCTGGCTTGCATTCGGAAGGCCATCTCGTAGGCCGAAATGCGGGTTTGAGTTTCGGGATCGCCGAACTCGGAAAATTGTTCCTGATTGATTTTCGCAATGCCGTCGAGCATCCGTCGTCGCAGTGGGCGATCGATGCCTTCGGGGTCTTTGAGAAACAACACCGGCTCGCGTCCGCTGCGGAGATTGATACCCTGATGTTTGCTGGGCAGAAATCCGCTGTTCCAAAGGCGCGAATACAGGGCCTGGCTTTGGCCGCGTCCTTTGGAAATCATCACGAGATACGCGGGCAAATCCTTATTTTCGCTGCCGAGCCCATAACTGATCCACGAGCCGAAGCTGGGTTTGCCGAGCTGTTGGGTGCCGGTGAGAATGTAGGTGATGGCGGGATCGTGATTGATCGCCTCGGTATGCATGCTCTTGATGAGCGTGACGTCGTCGACGATGCCGGCGATGTTTGGCAGCAACTCGCTCACCCAAGTGCCGTGCGCGCCGTGGCGTTTGAATTTGAACATCGGCGCGACGCACGGGAATGATTTTTGGCCACTGGTCATCCCGGTAATGCGTTGGCCGTTGCGGATGGAGTCGGGCAACTCAGTGCCGTGAAAGTCTCGCATTCGCGGCTTGTAATCGAACATATCGATATGGCTCGGGCCACCGGAAAAAAAGAGCATAATCACGCGCTTCGCCTTGGGTGCAAAATGCGGCAGGCCGGCTAACCCTCCAATGCCATTCTCTGTGCGGGGTGCGGCGATGAGGTTGGGTGCCATCAGCGAACCGAGGGCAGCGCCGCCAAGGCATTTGGCGGAATTAAAAATGAGTTCCCGGCGGGTTTGTAGCAGGCCGTTTTCGTAAAATGGATTCATAATGTTTAGAGGCGGGAAATGACTTCGTCGAGGTTCAGCAACATACTGGCCACGATGGTCCAGGCCGCGTGCTCGGCGGCGTTTAGGGATTCATTGCGCTTGGAATCGCCTGCGGTCAACAGCTTGGTGGCGGCTTCGGGATTCTTTTTATAATGCTCAAATTCTTCATTGAACGCGCTGGAAAGAATTTGTGACACGAGGGCTTTGGGCGCGCGCGCCGCGACAACTCGATATCCAAACGCGACGCGATCCTTCGGCGTTTTGCCACCTTCTTTCATCATTCTCTCAGCCAAATGCCGCGCGGCTTCGACGAATTGCGGGTCATTCAACGTGGCCAGTGCTTGCAGCGGCGTGTTGGTGCGGGGGCGTTCGACGAGGCATTTTTCGCGAGTGGGCGCATCAAAAATCGTCATCGTAGGCGCCGGCGCGGAGCGTTTCCAATAGGTGTACATACTGCGCCGATACAGACCATCGCCTTTGCCCTGCCGGAAACGCACGTTGCCGCCGAGGCTGACTTCGTTCCAAAGGCCGGGCGGTTGATAAGGCTTCACGCTGGGGCCGCCGATTTTCCGCACGAGCAATCTACTGACAGCGAGTGCGTTGTCGCGCACAAACTCGCCCTGCAATCGAAAGCGCGGCCCACGCGCCAAGAGGGCGTTGGAGCGGTCTTGGGTGAACAACTTGCGCGTGATGCGGGAGGACTGTCGATACGTGGCGCTCATCACCATTTGCTTGAGCGTGCGTTTGATGTCCCAGCCGTGCTTCACGAAATCGGTGGCGAGCCAGTCGAGCAACTCCGGATGCGTTGGCCAATCGCCCTGAGTGCCCATATCTGAAACTGTTTTCACAAGGCCTTTGCCGAAGAGCAGCGACCAATATCGGTTCACCGCCACGCGAGCCGTTAGCGGATGATCGGCCCGCGTGAGCCACTGCGCGAGGCCGAGGCGATTTTTTGGCGCGCTCTTGGGCAGCGGCGGCAAGAATGCGGGCACGTCCGGCTTGATGACTTCGTCCTTGCGCGGATGCGAATAATGGCCGCGCTCGAGAATGTAAGTGAGTCGCATCTTGCCTTGATCGCCCATAATCATCGAAGTGATTTTGGTTTTGGTCAACGCCGTCAATTCGCTTTGCGCCTTTTGTTTTTCAGTGGTCAGTGATTGGTATTCTTTATCAATGGTATTGAGGTAATGAATTGTGAGCGCGGCTTTTTGTTTGGCGTTTCGTTTGTTCGGCGCAATGGCGAGGATGGGACCGACCGGATCATTGCCCGCCAGCGCGGCCACTTCGGTATCGGTGAGGGCGCGATCGTACAGACGGACGTCATCGATCTCGATATTGTTGGCTTGGGCGGAATTGGAGCGTCGGCCGATACGGAATTCATTTGGCGTTTGAATCGTACCGCTTAATCCATCCGCTTCGATATTGTGCGCGAGACGTTTGCCGTTGAGATAAATCCGCGTGCCACTGGCTTTTCCGGAGCCATCATAAGTCACAAAAATGTGCGACCACTGTTTGGGTTTGGTTTTTTCTTTGCCGACAACTTTCACGGCATTGTCGGGCCAGTTGTTGATGATGTGTGTTCCGGGCGCGCCTTGTTGCAGCCAAATATCAAACCCGCGAAAGGCGTTGCTCTCATTCATCTTGCTGAAAATCGCGCCATTGGCGTTGGCGCTGTCCGGCTTTACCCAGCAGCCGTAGCTGAAGGGCTCGTTCCATTCCGGTGGAGTGATGCCCTTCACGTTGACGAAGCCATTCTTCACCACGCGCAGTCCGCCACTGAATTTTCCGTTACACGCCTGCGCGCCACCTTCTAATTTTGCCGTGGTTTTTTTGCTCACCAACTCAGCAGTAACCCGTCCTTTGAACTGATCCAGCGGCAAATGCGCGAACAACCCTTCCGGCTCCTGCGGTTGCTTTTGGTGTTTGAGCGCGGCGGCGATGGACCATTTTTCGATGTCCGCCTGTGCGGCCTTTTTGCGGGCGGCGAGTTTCGTGGTGGTCGATTCCACGCGAGCTTGGGCGGCATGGCGCAGTTTTTGTTGGTCATTGGAAACCACATCCACCATCGGTGGCGCATTACCACCGCGGGACTGTTTGCCGCTGTCGGCGTTGTTGTTAAAAAATGCAAAGAATTGATAATACTCCTTGTGGGAAATGGGATCGTATTTATGGCTGTGGCATTGGGCGCATTCCACGCTGAGGCCGAGCCAGACATTGCCGGTGGTTTTCACGCGATCCACCACATATTCCACGCGGTATTCCTCGACGATGAGGCCGCCCTCGTCGGTGGTGCCGTGGTTGCGATTAAATCCGGTCGCCACTTTTTGCGCCACCGTGGCGTTGGGCAGCAAGTCGCCGGCAATTTGTTCGATGGTAAAATCTTTAAAGGACTTGTTGGTGTCGTAAGCATTAATCACCCAATCGCGCCAGGGCCACATTGTGCGCGGGCCGTCGGCGTGATGCACGCTGCTGTCACCGTAGCGGGCGACGTCCATCCAATGCAGCGTCATTCGCTCGGCGTATGCCTTGGAGGCGAGCAGGCGGTCGACGACTTTTTCGTATGCCTTCGGGCTCTTGTCATTCACGAAGGCCATTACCTCGGGCAACGTGGGCGGCAAGCCGGTGAGGTCAAACGTGACGCGCCGAATGAGGATTGCTTTCGCCGCCTCCGGCGAAGGCTTTAGTCCGTTGGCTTCGAGCTTGGCGAAGGTAAAGCTGTCAATGGGATTGTGGCCCCACTTGGTTTTTGATTGGGGCAGGGCAGGGGACTTCGGCGCGATGAAAGCCCAATGGCCCTCGTATTTTGCGCCTTGTTCAATCCACTTTTTGATGAGCGCGATTTGATGTGGGGTGAGTTCCTTCTTCGACTTGAGCGGCGGCATTCGTTCCTCCACATCGGTGGCGGTAATCCGCGCCCACAATTCACTCTCCAAAAGTTTACCCGCAACAATGACCTCCTTCTTGGCCTCGGCCTCCACATCCAAACGCATCTTCGCCTTGCGCCGCCCTTCATCAGGCCCATGACACAAAAAGCAGTTATTTGAGAGAATCGGGCGGATATCCCGATTAAAGCGAACCACTTCCGGAAGCTGTTCTGCGGCATAAGCAGCCCCGCTTGACACGCATAGTACAATGGCAAATGTCGATATTCCAAATCGCATACGGCTTGGACGATA
>DQLO01000155.1 GCA_015660155.1 Verrucomicrobiota bacterium | reverse complement strand
CTGGAGCAACGCAAGGCCGAACTGGTGGACGAGGAACTGCTGGAAATCGCGCAGAGTTTGGTAACTGATTCAGTGCAGGTTTCCCCCGGCGCGGTGGAGCAATACCTGAAAGATCATCCCGAGGAAGCCGGCAAAGGGCAGGCGGTGAAAGCGCATTGGGTTCGTATCCCGGTCTCCACCAAGGAAATGACCAAGGCCAAAGCCAAGGCCCTCGCGGACGGCCTCAAGTCAGTGGCTGATCTGGAAAAACTAGCCGAACTCTACAAGGAAGAAGACAAGGGATCGTTGGGTTGGATTTATGAAAACGAGAGCCAACCCCTGCCGCCGGGCGTCAGCCGCGACAGCGCCAACGAGCTGCTTTCCTTTGGCGACGCCGACGGGCCCGCCAACGGGTTTTGGGATGACAAGGAATACTATTTCATTGTCTATATCGAGAAATACGAAAAAGACCGGCAAGTGCCTGGAGACGAATTGCGCCGCCGCGCCGAGCGGCGGTTGCTTGATGAACTGCAAACCAAGGCACTGGAAAAATCCATCCGCCGATTGCGCAAACAAATTTCCTGGCGGCGGCTGGATGAATAGTGGGCACGAATGAAGTCGGCAATTTTATTAATTGGATTAGTGTGGGGCACGATGGCTTGGGGCGCCGAGCCTCCCAAAGAAATTGATCGCGCCAAACTGGAGGCCCGCGCCGCCAAGAACGATGTCGCCGCGCAGTTCGAGTTGGCCCACGCGCTTTACTGGGCGGCCGGCATGGACCGCGATTTGGAAGCCTCCGCCAAATGGGCGAAGCGCGCTGCCAAGGCCGGGAATGCCAAGGCACAGTTTTTGCAAGCCATCCAGTTGCTGCTGGCTCACGGAGTTGAGGGCGACTCTAAAGCGGCAATTGAACTGCTTATCCAAGCCGGTCCCGGCATCGAAAAAGCAGCCCTGCAGGGCGATGCCCAGGCGCTCTATATTTCGGCGCAGCTTTATTTTCGGGGATGCAACTCAGTCAACAACTTTAAGCTGGATGTATTACTGGCCCGTAAACAGCTTAAAGCGGCGGCGGAGAAAGGGAACACCGAGGCGATTAACCTGTTGGCGTTGGATATTTTTAACCAATACAAACAAGCTCCGAAGGATCCTAAAAACACTCCGAAACTGGCCGCCCAATGGTGGCTTCGAGCTGCGGAGGTCGGCCATCCGTTTGCCGCAAAAATGTTGGGCGATCTGCTGTATTCGGATTTGCTGGGCCCACGCAAACCCAAGGAAGCGGCTCGTTGGCTCAAACAGGCGGCGGAACTCGGCTTGGACGAAGCCCAATTTATTTATGCGCGGCTGCTGGAAAGCGGTGTCTTGGGTGCGGCCGATCAACAATCGGCCTTGAAGTGGTATCGCCGCGCAGCGATGCAGGGGCATCAACTTTCGCAGGAAATTCTGGTTGATAAATATTTCCACGGAAAATTCGTGGAGAAAGATTTCGAGCAATCCTTTATGTGGCTTACCCTTTTGGAGCGGCAGGGCAATTCACCTCCACTTGCCCTCAAGATCAAACAAACCATCATCATTCAACTCTCGCCGGATCAGCAGTTGGCCGTACTGCAACGCGCCGATGCATTGAAAATCAAAGTCAGCCCCGTGACCAAAAACGATTCGATGGGTCTATTGGGCTGCTCACTCCAGACGAAACTTTCCATTCGGGCTGAACTATTTGAATGGCGCATCCGAAAAGGCGATACCGTTGCGGCACTGGTATTGGGCATGGAATATCTCGACCGGGCAAAACGGCTTACCCTCTACCATCTCCATCTGCGGGATAAGGCCGGTCAATTTGCGCGCTCCGGAACCGAAGCCGGCCGCCTCAAAGCACAGGAACTGATGCGCCGGGCGGAGCAGGATGAAAAGGCTGCCAACGAATTCTATGCCGATTCCGTGCGGCTGTTGACGATTGCCGCTGAGAAAGATTTAGTGCTTGCCCAGCATAATCTGGCCGCCCTGTATTTATTGGGGATGGGTACTAAAAAAGATCCCGCGATGACGGCGAAATGGTACGAGCGCGCCGCAAAGCTAAAGAACCCCCGAGCCATGAGCAGGCTGGCCGAATTGTATGTTGAGGGCAATTTTCTGGACAAAAATATTCCGCGCGCCGTTGAGTTGTATTTGGCACTGGCGGAAACAGGGAATGCCAACGCCCAGAATAACCTTGCCGTGATGTATTTGGAAGGCGCTGCCGTTGGGCAGGATCTGCCCAAGGCGGAAGAGTTTTTCCGAAAATCTGCGCGGCAGGGATTTAGCGAAGCTCAAAATAATCTCGGCACATTTATGTTGGAGGGCCATTCGCGGAAGGGCATTGATTACGTCGAAGCGGTGAAGTGGTTCACTCTGTCCGCGCGGCAGGGAAACGCAAGGGCACAAATCGCCTTGGGCACTGCGTATCATTTTGGCGATGGCGTTGCCAAAAAAGATTCGCGGCTGGCTTATGAATGGCTGCTCATTGCCGGTGAAACTTTTCAAAGAGCTTTTCGAACAACAAGAAACCCCGACTATATCAGGGCTCTAAAAATGAATCTGGAATTGGTTGCACAAATTAAACGAAAGGTGGCAGCGGCTCTTTCCAGCAAAGAAATCGAAGCCGCCGGGGAGCGCGCTGCAAAGTTTGTAGCCATCAACCTCTACCACCCCAATCAGGCTGCAGCGGGCGATCCCAAAGTCATTCAAGCCAAGGCAAATCGCGGAGACCGCGAGGCGCAGTTCCAGCTTGGCATACTGCACATGAAAGGACTCGACGGCCCGGCCAACCTCGTGCAGGCCTACAAATGGCTCACCCTTGCCAAGGATGCGGGCCATGCGCTTGCCGAGGCGGAACGCGATGTCCTCAGTCAATCCATGAAGAACGAACAGATCATTGCGGCGAAACGACTTGCCCGAAAGTTCGAGCCGGTGAAATTGGAAAAAGACTGACCCATGCGCACCGCCGGTTTTATTCTGTTGTTGGCGGTGACAGCCAACGTGCCTGCCGTTGATCTGCCGGCCCTACGCAAACAAGCCGCCGCCGGCAAGGCTGCGGCCCAATATCAATTGGGCGAACTTTTACATGAAGCCCGGGAAGTGGCGCGCGATTTGGATGCCGCCCGCCGATGGGCCACTCAAGCTGCCGAACAGGGCCACGCCCGCGCCCAATATCGCTTCGCCTCCATGCAGCTCCTTGGCGAAGGCGGCCCGCGCGATGTGCCGGGCGGGCTGGATCTTTTCAAAAAATGTTTACCCGCGCTTACCCAGGAAGCCGAGGGCGGCGAAGCCGATGCGCAAGGCAAGCTCGGCATTCTTTTCGCGCGCGGCGTGGGCGTGAAACAGGATGCCAAAGCCGCCGCGCAATGGTTTTCCAAAGCCGCCAAGCAAGGCAACATCAAGGCGCAGGCCGACCTCGCCAGCGCCTATCTCGCGGGTCAGGGCATCGAGGCCAACCCAACGAAAGCCGGCCAATGGTTTACCCGCGCCGCCAAGGTGGGGTACGGGCCGGCCATGATTCATCTCGCCTCGTTGGAGTTGCAGGGGCGCGGCCGGCGGCAGAATCTTAAAGTCGGCAAACAATGGCTAGTAAAAGCCGCCGCTGTGAAGCATCCCGGCGATGCCCGGCGCGCCCGCACATTGCTTGAACGTCTGGCCACTCAGGCGCCGCGGTTGTTGCCGGATATGGATGCGCTCACAGCCCGTGCCG
>DQLO01000405.1 GCA_015660155.1 Verrucomicrobiota bacterium | reverse complement strand
GGCACCAAGGAAGAACTGCACGCCATCAGCGGCCGCGGCAAGGTGGCGCTGGAGGAAACCTACCTCGCTCTCACCAGCGAGGAATCCGATGTGAGCATGCAGCGCCAGGTTCAGCAGGGATAACGGCTCATGGAATTCCTGCCCGCTGCCCGAAACCGGTTTGCCTCGCCGTTGATGCTGCTGCTGCGCGTGCACTGCGCACAGGCGGCGCGCCGCTTCAAGGAGGCCAGCCAACGCTCGGGCTTTCTCTCCGTGCTCATCGTGGGATTTCTGCTTTTTTATCCGTTGCTCGCAGCCGGCATGTTTTACGGCGGGCTGCGTTATGTTTCCAAATTCCCCGGACTGGGCGACCTCCTGATCGAGCGGCTCATCTTTTTGCTCTTCGCTTTTCTCTTCATGCTGCTGCTTTTTTCCAACGTGGTGGTGGGCTACACAAATATGTTCAAAAACGAGGAGTCGCGTTTTCTGAACACGCTGCCCATCCCCGCCCAATCCATTTTCCGCTGGAAACTCATCGAGACCGCCGTGGTCGCCTCGTGGGCATTCATCGTTTTGGTGGCACCGCTGTTGCTCGCCTTTGGCATTCATCAACACGCGGACTGGTATTTTTATGTGCTCACGCCGCCGCTCGTGGTGGTGTTCATTATGTTGCCATCGGTGTTCGGCTGTTGGATCGCCGTGGCCATGGCGCGTTTTCTCGACCGCTCACTCTTCCAAGCCACCGCCGTGCTGTTGCTGCTGGCGATGTGTTATGCGGTGAAAGTTTACCTCCAACCGGAAGCCGCCAGCGAGCAGACGCTCGAGACCCGCGTGGTGGATCTCACGGATCGCCTGCTCGCCAAAACCGAAATCGCGCAGTTCCCTTTTCTGCCCAGCTATTGGCTCTCCAGCACGCTCACGCACTGGGTGGAAGGCGCGCGCGCGGCGGCCGGTTTCTTCGCCGCTGTGCTGATGTCCAACGTGCTGTTCTTCGGCTTCCTCGGCTTCACGCAAACCGGCCGTCACTTTTATGCGTCGATTTCCTCCACGCTCAGCCGCGGCAGCCTCGCCAGCGATTGGTCCACCGCCATGCGCCATGCGCCGCGCCTTTGCGCGCAGGTGATTTTGCTGGCGTGGTTTTTGCCGGTGGTGGATTTTGCGCCGCTGCAAAAATATTGGCACGGAGAATTCGCCCCGCTCACGGCCCACTACGCCGCGCAACGGAAGTCCGAAGATATCGACACCCAATCGCTCGGGCGCTGGCTCACCAACCACGTCGCCGCGCTGGAACCCCGCCTCGCGCGCGGCGCGCTTTACCATTTGCAGCCGGAAATTCGCAACCTCTACCTCCGCAGCAGCTCGGGCGAAATGAGGCAGCTCGGCCCGGACCTCGACCATCTTTTGCAATCCAACCTGCGCCCCAGCCTGTCCGGGCTGGATTTCGCCCGTGGGCGCACCTTGCTGCGCGGGGCCGCCGCCAACTTTGCCGCCGAGCCCGAGGCCACGCTGCTGGTTCCCCTGCCCCAGTCGCGGGTGATGTTGCTGCACACACTCGGCGCGCCCCGGTTGGAAGTCCGCACGCTCACCTTCCCCGCCCAAGCCGGTGCCGATGACCCGCTGCCCGAACAAACCCACCGCCTGTTTCTCCGCCGACAGGTCGCATTGGTGGATGCTGAATACGAGGCCACCGCGAAAAAAGTTTGGATTACCGACCACGCGAATTATTTTGAAGGCACCCTCGCACGCGAGGGCGACACGCTGCAGCTCACGCTGCCCGGCGAAACGCCCGATGAAGAAACCGGCATCCACGGCTTCGACCTCCTCCAAATGTGGCGCACCAATTCCACGGAAACTCTGGACTGGAAACACTGGCAACTCGGCCGCCTGGAAACCCCCGTGGCCGCCCTCCCTCCGCCTCCCGCCCAAGCTGCCGTCCTGCCGCCACTGATGCTGCTGGCCATTCCGCTGCTCGCTCTTTTGGCTTGGGTATTCAACAGCCGGACCGCCCATCTGCTCGCGGCCACGGCGGTCATCGGCCTGTTCATTGCGTTTATGGCCGGCAGCGAACATTGGCTCGCGCGGCTCGATGGCACCGGTGGCGGCAGCGCCTTTGGCATTTCCGGCTGGCGATTCCTCGGCGTGGGCGCGTGGCTGATGCTCGCCGCCGCGCTCCTGCAGGCGATCACCACGATTTGGCAATCGCCCCTCGCCGCGCGGTTTGAAAAGTGGTTCGAGCGGTGGCAGGAAAAACGAAACGTGTTCAAATACGAACCGGGCTTGGCTGAGCGCATTTTCAAAAAAATCCCAGGCCTCCCATCCGACGTGCTCGCGGTGTTGCTCAAGGACATCCGAATGTTTTGGCGCGACACCGCGCAATGGGGCCAATCGCTCATCCTCTTCGGCATCCTCGGCGTGTATATTTTGAACCTCCGATTCTTTACCGAGCAGTTCACCACACTCTTCACCGGCGGCCGGTTTGGAGGCGATTACTTTTTCAAGCTGGTCAGCTTTATGAACCTCGCCGCGTGCGCGCTGAACCTCGCCACGCTGACCACGCGTTTTGTGTATCCGCAATTCTCGCTCGAAGGCAAACGGCTGTGGATCGTGGGCCTCTCGCCGCTGGGCCTTTCGCGCGTGGTGAAGGTGAAGTTCATGCTCGCCTCGGTCATCTCGCTGCTCATCAGCCTACCGCTCATTTGGTTTTCGTGCAGCATGCTGCGGCTGCCGCTGGGCCAAGTGGTGTTCTTCATGGCCGCCATCTCCATCATGTCCGTGGCCCTCAACGGCCTCGCCGTGGGCATGGGCGTGATGTATCCGAACCTCAAGGAAGATAACCCCAGCAAAATTGTCGCCGGCTTTGGCGGCACGTTCTGCCTCGTGCTCAGCTTCGTGTACATCGGCCTGGCGGTAATGCTGCTCGGCGCAGGCTCGCCCTTCGGCTCGCCTTGGCAAGTCTTCGGCCGGCACCCAATGGAAATCCGAATGATTTATCTCGGAATGTTTTTGGTGTTCTCAACTATCGTCGGCCTCGGCCCGCTGAGCTACGCGCTGACCCGCGTAAAAAAATTCGAACACTGAGGGGGAATGCCCAAGGCCAAACCCCCGTTTGCAACCAAAGCTTTACACCGCCGACTTTTTTCCGTAGCTTTTTCGCATGGCTGTTTTCGATGGGCCGGATTTATTAGAGGAGGATTTTCCCGCTACTGCCAAAGGCGCAACTTTGGTGCAAGAGGATCGCGAGGAATTGGATACACAGGCTTCGAGTCTGCAATCCAAGCTGGCGGATCTCAATCGCGCGCGCGAGAAGTTGGAGCGGGAAAAGGCCACTGTGGAGGAATCGCGCCGCCGATTTACGGAATTCCAAACCGGCCGCGAGGAGATGCTCCATGAACTCACGCGCAGCCTCGGTTTGCTGGAGGAAGCGCAGCTGAACGCCCAGCGCGATGCCGAGCAAATGGCGCGCACCATGAATGACCTGCGCGACGCGCTGGGGAAAGTGGACGCGCTGCTGGAAGTGGACACCCACGACGAGGATTGGAAGGTGCTCCTCACGCGCAATCTCACCACCCTCGAAAACGCCCGCATGGAGCTGAACTCCGCGCGCCTGAAATGGACGCTGCTCACCGGCGTGCGCGAAGACGAAGGCCAAGGCTTTGCCACGCCCGCACAATCGGGCCAAGCGGGCCTGCCGATGCCAAACAGTTTTGGCCAACTCTGCCTGTGGGGCCTCGCCCTCACTTGGCCGGTGCTGCTCATGGGCGCGGCGATCACCGCCGTGCTGCTGTTGCGGGGGTAAACATGATCGGGTGGTTCAAACGCAAGATCGACCCGATGACCTCGCGGTCGCGCGAACTGCACGGCGAAATTGCCGCGCTCGAATCACAGATCGCCCAACTCAGCAACGTCGCCACCCTCGCCGACCCTCGCCAAATCCAAACCGTGCTGGAGAAAACGCGCTACCTCCCGCCCGATCCCATCCTGCGCGCCGATGAGGAACTCGCCCGCTCGCTGCCACCCGTCACCGACCCCAACTGCCTCGGCCTCTACAACGACCAAGGCGTGCAGAAGTTCGACCTCGCCGGCTGGTGGCTTCGCGTGCGGCACCGGCTCACTCCCGCCCCCACCGGCAACGACAAACTCGTCACCTACCTCGCCGCCGGCCGCAACTACGGCTACCGCGCCCTGCGCAGCGAACGCCGCGTCGCCCGCAACCGCTTCATCCTCCTCGCCCTCGTCCTGCTCGCAATGCTCTGGACCGTCCTCAGCCTGCTCATCCCGCAGTTGTAAATTGCCTTGCGACTCCATCCTCAGTCGTTAGCGTTGCGAAATGAACGCTGCGCTCATCGACACCCCACTCGGAAAATTTCGCGCACAATTCACCGAACGCGGCCTCGCACGTTTGCAGTTTCCCAAAACCGCTGCCGACCCCATCGACGACTCCATCGAGCCGCCAAAAAATTGGCTGCGCCAAGCCACCGCCGCGCTCAAAACTATGCTCGCCGGCCATGCCCCAAAAACACTGCCGCCGCTGGATCTCTCCACTGGCACTGCGTTCCAACAACAAACTTGGCGCGCGCTGCTGCGAATCCCCGCCGGGCGCACGCGCGGTTATGGCGAACTCGCCCGCGCTGTCCGCCGCCCCAAGGCCGCCCGCGCCATCGGCGGCGCTTGCGGGGCCAATCCCATTCCCGTGCTCATCCCGTGCCATCGCGTCATCGGTGCCAGCGGCAGTCTCACTGGCTTTTCCGGCGGGATGCATTGGAAGGTGAAACTGCTGGAAATCGAGCGCGTCAAGCTGCCGCTTCATTGACACGCCCGCGCGCGATTGGTAGCGTCCCGCCCTTTGCCGGGCATGAATTACAAAGACACACTCAATTTGCCGCAGACGGGTTTTCCGATGAAAGCCGGTCTCGTGCAGCGCGAGCCCGAGCGCCTCAAGCAATGGTACGCCGAGGGTATTCACGACCGTATCCGCGCCCGCCACGCCAAGGCCACCGAGTCATTCATCCTCCACGACGGCCCGCCCTTCGCCAATGGCGACGTGCACATCGGCACCGCGCTCAACAAAACGCTCAAGGATTTCATCCTGAAATTCCAAACCATGCGCGGCAAAAATGTGCCGTACGTGCCCGGTTGGGATTGCCACGGATTGCCCATCGAATTCAAGGTGATGCAGGATTTCCGCAAGGAAAAACGCCAAGACGCCACCGCCGCCGACATCCGCAAAGCCTGCGAGGCCTACGCCCGCAAGTACATCGACATCCAGCGCGAACAGTTCAAACGTCTCGGCGTCTTCGGCGATTGGGATAATCCGTACCTCACGCTCGACAAAAAATACGAGGCCGAGGAACTGCGCCTCTTCGCCGACCTCGTCGAAAAGGGCTTTGTCTATCGCGGCAAAAAACCGGTGTACTGGAGCATCCCCTGCCGCACCGCCCTCGCCGAGGCCGAGGTGGAATACGCCGACCACGTCAGCCAAAGTGTGTTTGTAAAATTTCCCGTCATTAGCAAAGAGGGCGAAGACAACACTCATTTAATCATCTGGACCACCACGCCGTGGACGCTCCCCGCTAACCTCGCGGTGGCGTATCACTCGCGCTTCACTTATAAAAAAGTGCGTGTCAACGGCGAGCTGTACATCGTCGAGGCCACGCTGCTGCCAACCGTCGCCAAAACGTGCGGCTGGGAAAACATTGAGGAAGTGCACTCGCTCAACGGCGAAGAAATCGGCGCGCTGGAATACCGCCATCCGTTCATCGACCGAACCGCCAAGCTTTACGCCGGAGACAACTTTGTCGAGAACACCACCGGCACCGGTTTCGTCCACGTCGCCCCCGGGCACGGAATGGATGACTACCATCTCGGCTGCGCCAACGGTCTGCCGATTTACTGCCCCGTCGACGACGACGGAAAATTCGCCCACACTGACGACCTCCCCATCGCCGACCAAATGCCCGCCGCGTTGCTCGGCAAAGCCATTCTCGAAAAGAAAGGCACGAGCGAAGCCAACGAAGCGGTGCTCGAATTGCTGCGCGAAAAGTCCGCGCTCGTGCATCAGGAAAATTATACGCACAGCTACCCGCACTGTTGGCGCAGCAAAACGCCCGTCATCTTTCGCGGCATGGATCAGTGGTTCATCAACATCGACCACAACGGCTTCCGCCAAACCGCGCTCGCCGCCATCGACGACGTGAGCTGGGTCCCCGACTGGGGTAAAGCCCGCATCCAAGGCGCCGTCGAGTCGCGCCCCGATTGGTGCATCAGCCGCCAACGCACGTGGGGCGTACCCATCCCCGCATTTTACAATGCCGACGGCGAACCGCTGCTCGACGCCCGAATCGTCCGCAAAACCGCCGACCTCATCGAGCAACACGGCTCCAACATCTGGTTCGAGCGCGACACCGCCGAACTCTGGGCCGACGTCCGCCCCGACGACTGGACCGGCGACGCCCCCACCAAAAAATCCACCGACACCCTCGACGTCTGGATCGATTCCGGCTCCAGCTCCCGCGCCGTCCTAATGCAGCGCGCGGAACTTGCGTGCGACGGCGCTGCCGACATTTACTTCGAAGGCAGCGACCAACATCGCGGCTGGTTCCAATCCTCGTTGCTCCTCTCCCTCGCCGGCAACGGCGCGCCGCCGTACAAAACCGTCCTCACCCACGGCTTCATGGTTGATGCCGATCGCGAGAAAATTGCCAAGAGCAATCAAGGCAAAAGCACCAAACCGCAAACCAGCGAAGCCTACATCGGCGAGTACGGCGCGGACATCGTGCGCCTGTGGATCGCCTCGCAGGATTTCCGCAGCGACATCACCGTCAGCACCGAGCGAATCAAAAAAGTTGCCGAGACCTATCGCAATCTTCGCAACGCCCTGCGCTATCAGCTCAGCAATCTTTACGATTTCGATCCCGCCACCGACGCCGTGCCCGATGACGCCCTCACCGGCCTCGACCGCTGGATGCTCGATCAATTCAGCACGATGCAACGCGACGTCACCGCCGCTTACGAACGCTTCGAGTATCACGTCGTTTACCAGCGCATCAGCCAGTTTGTGTCCGTGGAACTCTCCGCCATTTATCACGACTGCATAAAAGATCGCCTCTACGCCGAGTCCGCCAACGCCCCGAGCCGCCGCGCCGCGCAGACCACCCTGCACCGCCTGTGCGCCGCACTCACCCGAATGCTCGCGCCCATCTGCGTCTTCACCGCCGAGGAAGCATGGGGATTTCTCCCCGGCAAAAAAGCCGACTCCGTTCACCTCGCCGATTGGCCCGATGAAAATTTTGAAATGACCGCCAAAGAAAAATCCGTGTGGCAAACCCTCTTCGCCCACCGCGAACCCGCCCTCGCCGAATTAGAAAAAGCCCGCCAAGAAAAACAAATCGGCAAAGCCCTCGAAGCCCGCGTCACCATCACCGCCGCCGACCTCGCCACCGCAAGCGCCCACGCCGAAACCCTCCGCGAACTCATCAACATTTCCCAACTAGAATTGGTCGAAGACAAATCCGCCGAGAAGCCAAGCTACACCGTCACCAAAGCCGAAGGCACTAAGTGCACCCGCTGCTGGCGCTGGGAAGAAACTGTGGGCCAACACGAAACGCATCCGGAAATCTGCGGCCGCTGCGTGAAAGCCGTGGCATAATCATTTTTGACACTGATTTAACGGATTAACACGGATAATCAATCTGTGAAAATCCGCGTCACAAAAAAAGCACCCAGCCCCTCGCGCAATCGGCCAAGGTGTGTCATATTGCAGGCATGACTTATGCCACCACGCTCCCCACTGATT
>DQLO01000305.1 GCA_015660155.1 Verrucomicrobiota bacterium | reverse complement strand
CATGGCCCGTGCGGCGTTCGGTGCGAAAATTTTTCACCGGCAACGGCTGCCCGTGCAGTTTGGTGAGCATCGGCTTCGGGTCAAACGTATCCACCTGCGAAGGACCGCCGTTCATAAACAAGTGCACCACCCGCTTCGCCTTCGGCGCAAAGTGCGGAGCCTTGGGTGCCATCGGTTGCTCGGCCTTCGCCAAGCCCGCGAGTGCCATCATGCCAAAGCCCGTGCCCGTGCGCGCCAAAAACTCACGACGTGAAAACACGCATTGGTCGGCAACGTTAATCGATGAAGGTGAATTCATTAGTTAAAAGGAGTGCGTGGACAAAATTCTGCCACTTTGATGCATCCGGTTTTTTGCCTAGATAGTTTTTTGACAAATCTATTTCATCTGATTCCGGCGCTCGGGCAAAAAGGATTTCGTAAAGCTGTTTTACTTTTTCCGTTTGTCCTGTTGGCAAATCTTTTCGGGTGGCGATGCGCTTGGCGTAATCGGCGATGGTGGTGTTGTTCATTAGGTACAGCGCCTGCGGGGAAACGGTCGTGGCTTCGCGACGGGCGCAGGTGAGGTTGGGGTCTGGGAAATCAAAGGCGCGCAAAACCGGCGCGAGATCCATGCGGTTGATGCGGCCGTAAATGCTGCGGCGGCCGTTGAAACCGCCGAGGACGTTGACGGGCGGGCCGCCCATCTTAGGGTCGAGTTGGCCCGTGACGGCGACGAGCGCATCGCGCATCGATTCGAAACCGAGTCGGCGGCGATTGAATTTCCACAGCAACCGATTGTCCGCATCAATCAATTTGGGATTTGAGCCTTGGTCATTGGTCATTTCCACCGGATGGGTCGACGCCATTTGCCACGTGGCGGAGGTCATGATGCGGCGGTGCAAATGTTTGAGAGACCATCCGTTTTTTATGAAATCCGTGGCGAGCCAATCGAGCAACTCGGGATGGCTCGGCGGTTCGCTGCGCAGGCCGAAGTCACTGGGAGTGGTGACGAGCCCCCGACCAAAATGCCACGCCCACACGCGGTTTACAATGACGCGCGCGGTGAGCGGGTTTTTCGGCGAGGCAATGGCGCGGGCCAACTCAAGGCGACCGCTGCCGTTTTGGAAGGGCTTGCGTTCGGCGCCGGAAAGCAACTCGAGGAATTGGCGCGGGACGGGCTCGCCGCGTTGGTGCGGATTGCCGCGCTTGAAAATCACGGGGTCGTGCGGCGGGTCGATGTCCGTCAGCACCATCGCGCGTGGCGGCGCGCCCTTGCCGGTCATGCTCCATTGCTCGACGGCCTTGATGAGTTTTTTGTAAATCGCCTGATCGGGCCGGTCGGGAATGAGCGCGAGAAAACCCCAGCCCAGTCGACGCGGAATCATCGGCGGCGAGTTCTGCCCGTAAAGCACCTGCCGCAATGCCTCAGCGTCGGCGTTGGCGAGGCAAGCGCTTTTGTCCCGCTGCATTTTCCATTCGGCATCGATTGTTTTGAAAAGCCCACCGTAGCCGTCGACGATTTCCTTCATCGTTTTTGGTGGGGCGGCGGCGAAGGCGGAGTGGACGCGCGCGTTGATAAGGTGGACAAGTGCGGTGGAAGCGAACAACTCACGATGCACCGTCGGGGCCCGCGCGGCGAACTCGTTGTCGGACAGCGCGGCGAAGCGGTGCCACACGATCCACACGGGGTCGCGTTCGCGGCGGGCGGTTTTCAGATACATTTCCCAGCGATGAATCACGTACGGATTGATGGCGCCCTTGTCGGTGAGCAGCATGAAATTTTCCGTGCTCGGCTGGTTGCGCTTGGCGTGAACGGCGCCGAGATATTCGGCCGTGCGCGTGCGGGCGGTGGTGATGATTCCGGTGCGCGTCTTGGCTACGAACTCCTCCAGCGCATTGAGTCGATTTTTCATTTCGGTGTCAAACGCGCGCCGCTCTTCGGTGTCCGGCGCGGGCTCAAACGTTGGCTGCAACGTTGGCTCCGACGCACTGCGAAAGACGCCATACAGCGAATAATAATCCGCCGTCGGAATGGGGTCGTATTTGTGGTCGTGACAACGCGCGCACGAAACCGTGAGTCCCATCAGCCCGCGCGTGGTGACGTCGATTCGATCGTCGAGAATATCGTAAATGTTGCCTGAGAATCGCGCGCCGAGCGTGAGAAAGCCCAGCGCGGTCAACGGCGTTTTGTCATCGCCGAGGTCGAGTTGGTCGGCGGCGAGTTGCTCGATGATGAATTGGTTAAACGGCTTGTCGGCGTTCAGCGAGCGGATGACATAATCGCGATACGTCCAAGCCCACGGGAAAGTATTTTCCTCAAAGAAAACATAGCCTTTGTTGTCGGCATACCGCGCGACATCGAGCCAATGCCGCGCCCAATGCTCGCCATAGCGCGGCGAGGCGAGAAGTTTTTCCAATGTGGAATGCGGATTGCGGAAGGTGGAATTAGGTTCGGGCGGCAGTCCGGTGAGGGCAAAATGCGTGCGGCGGTTCAGCACATGATTCGGTGCGCGCGGAGCGGGTTGGACATTGGCGGCCTCGAGCTTGGCGAGGATGAACCGGTCGATGGGATTTTGCACCCACGCCTCATTCTGCACGCGCGGCGGTTCGGGACTGCGAATGGGCTCGAAAGCCCAGTGCGGAGCCTCGGCGCGCGGGGCATTTGTTTGCGGCGAGGCGCAACCGGCCAACCCCAACACAGCCACGGCGATGAATTTTATCCAGCCCTTCATGACGCTCGAAAAAGCTTGGACGCGCTTGGTGACGTTTGCACTGAAAAAATGAGCGACCGCAAAATCGCCTCAGAGGGGCGAATGAAAATAGCCCAGCACTTCAGTGCTGGGTTTCACGGCGGACATCACGAAGTCCCTACGGGACTTCCGCCAGGACGCGCTGTATTCCCAGCGTTGAAACGCTGGGCTATTTTCGCAACGACCCTACGGGTCGTTTTCTTTTGCCATTTCTCTCTGTGCCTCTGTGGTGAAATGAATTGCCTGTTCCCCGTATGTGTCCAAACTATCAACCTATGGCCGACACTCCAAAAACCGCGCCGAAGCTCGATGCGACGAAGACGCATGTGGCGAAGGAAGTGAAGATTGGCAGCCCGCTTATCTCGTGCCGGTACGAGCCGTCGGGGCGGTTCATTTTCGCCGGCGCGCAGGATTTTCACGTGTGGCGCTGGGAACCGGCCACCGGCAAAAAGGTGCAGCTCAAGGGCGCGGATGCGTGGGTGCGCGCGATTGCTTTTTCGCCCGATGGCAAAACAATGCTCACCGGCGGCTACGACGGCCGGCTGCTGTGGTGGCCGGTCAATGGCGACGACGGCGACAAACCCACGCGCGCCATCGACGCCCATCACGGCTGGATCAAAGCCGTCGCCGTAAGCCCCGACGGCGCGCTCATCGCCACCAGCGGCAACGATCGCCTCATCAAGCTGTGGTCCTTCGCCGACGGCAAACTCGTGCGCACGTTGGAGGGACACGAGTCGCCCGTGTACAACATCGCGTTTCATCCCGACGGCCGGCAACTTGCCAGCTCGGATTTGAAGTGCAACATTTTCGATTGGGAAATCGCCACCGGCAAACTCGCGCGCAAGCTCAAGGCCGAGAAAATGCACAGCTACGACAAAACCTTCAAGGCCGACATCGGCGGCGCGCGCTCAATGCTCTTCAATGCAGACGGCACCCAACTCGCCATCGGCGGCATCACCAAAGTGACCAACGCCTTCGCCGGCGTCGGCAATCCCGCAGTGGCGATGCTCGAGTGGAAGACCGGCAAAAATCTCATTCAACATTTGGCCAAGGCCACCTTCCGCGGCGTCGCGTGGGGCATCGCGCTGCATCCCGATGGCACGGTCATCGCCGGTGCCGGCGGCTCCAGCGGCGGCCAGATTTACTTTTGGAAGCCCGACGGCAAAAACGAATTTCACAAACTCAAAATGAAAGACACCTGCCGCGACCTCCACCTCGCCCCCGACCCAACCCACTTCGTCACCGCCCACCACGACGGCCACCTGCGCATCAGCAAAATGACGGCGAAGGCGTAGATTCAGAGTGCCGCCGCCAAACCGCAGCTTTTCCTTGCGCCCGTGGCGTGGCGGGGACAGGCTGTGGGCGAACCCGAATGCATTATGAATATCCGTAATTCTGTTTCCCCCAACTCCCCCGATTCCGAAACTATGCTGGATCGCCGCGGATTTCTGGCCACGGCTGCCACGGCGCTCACGGCTACGGCGGCGATTGCCGGTCGCGATTGGTCCGGCAAAAATCCCACGCGCTATCCCGAGCCGGACGTGCTGGTGCTGGATCCGGCGTTCGCGAAATACAAGATTGGCAACACGCCCATCCAGCGGTTGTATCACAGTTCCAAGATGCTCTGGGCCGAGGGCCCGGCGTGGAATGGCGTGGGGCGGTATCTGCTCTGGAGCGACATCCCGAACAATCATCAGTTGCGCTGGCTGGAGGAGGACGGGCATGTGAGCATTTTCCGGCAGCCCAGCGGCAACAGCAACGGCAACACGTTTG
>DQLO01000393.1 GCA_015660155.1 Verrucomicrobiota bacterium | reverse complement strand
CAACATCCGCCGCCATGGCCGATTCGCCTTATCTGACCGCGCCGGTGAAAAGCACGGGCATGCCCAAGGGCATCCCGTACATCATCGGCAACGAGACTGCGGAGCGTTATTCCTTTTATGGCATGAAAGCCATCTTGGTCATTTTCATGACCAAATATCTGATGGACAGCAACGGCGAGGCCGCGCCGATGGCGGCGGGGGATGCGAAGGTTTGGTATCATCTTTTTAACAGCGCGGTTTATTTCACGCCGTTGTTGGGGGCCATCCTCGCCGATGCGTTTCTCGGTAAATACAAAACCATCATCAGCCTCTCGTTGGTGTACTGCGCCGGGCATTTCGCGTTGGCGCTGGACGACTCGCGGCTGGGCTTGTCCATCGGGCTCACGTTGATCGCCATTGGCGCGGGCGGCATCAAGCCGTGTGTGTCGGCGCACGTGGGCGATCAGTTTGGCAAAACCAACGGGCATTTGCTTTCGAAAATTTTCGCGTGGTTTTATTTCTCCATCAACTTCGGGGCGTTTCTTTCGCAAATTATGACGCCGGTTTTACTGGATCGGTACGGGCCGCACGTGGCCTTCGGCGTGCCGGGCGGGTTGATGTTGCTGGCCACGTTTGTGTTTTGGTTGGGACGCGAAAAATTCGTCCACATTCCCGCGGGCGGGATGGGTTTTCTCAAGGAAACCTTCAGCAAAACCGGCCTGAAAATCATCGGGCGGCTGTGTGTGATTTATATTTTCGTGGCGATGTTTTGGGCGTTGTTCGATCAATCCAGCTCCGCGTGGGTTTTGCAGGCGGACAAAATGGACCGCAACCTCCTCGGCCTCGAATGGTTGCCCTCGCAAATTGGCGCGATCAATCCGGTGATGATTATGACCTTCATCCCGATTTTCACTTGGCTGGTTTATCCCGCGCTCAACCGCGTGTTCCCGCTGACGCCGTTGCGGAAAATTGCCATCGGTTTTTTTGTGGCCGTGCCCTCTTTTTTGATTCCCGCTTGGATCGAAACCCAAATCGCCGGCGGCGAACTGCCGAACATCATCTGGCAAATCGCGGCGTACGTGGTGCTCACGGCGGCGGAAGTTTTTATCTCCATCACCGCGCTCGAGTTTTCATACACCCAAGCGCCGCAAAAAATGAAGTCGCTCATCCTCGGTTTCTTTTTGATGTCCGTCTCTCTCGGCAACCTCTTCACCGCGGGCGTGAATCATTTCATTCAAAACCCCGCGCCGTCGTTCACGCCGGATGTGGAAGGCACTTACGTGCTGGCCTTCAAGGCGGATGACGGAAAAGCCAGCTCGGTGACCAACGTGACCATTCACGTGCTGCAACCGAAAGAAGAAGAGGCCGCGCCTCCCGCCACGGCGAATGCAAAAAGCCCGCCCACCGCCAACGCCGGCCATTTGCGCGCCGTGCCCGCAGGCAAACTGGCGCGCCTGTACGGCACCGCGAGCAAAGGCGATTACAACGGGGCGTTTGATTACGCGTGGACCTTCGCCGCCGTGCCCGAAGGCAGCGCCCTGAATAATGCCGCGCTGGCAAAGGCCAACACGCGCAATCCGAATTTCACGCCGGATGTCGATGGCGCCTACGATCTGCAGTTTGTGGTGAAGGTGGGTGACGCCGCCGAAGCCGTGGCCACCAATTCGGTGACCGTTCAAGCAACCGCCGAAAATCTCCCGCCCGTGATGATGGTCGACAGCAACCAAACGCGGCCGCCAAACCAAGCCATCGCGTTAAGCGGCGCGGACACTTTTGACCCCAATGGCGACGCGCTCACTTACGAATGGAGCTTCGTTTCCGTACCCGAGGGCAGCGCGCTCACGGCGGAATCCATCAGCGGCAGCCAGTTTCCCGGCCCCACCAGCAAGCTCACAGGAGCCACATATTACCTGCTTTTTGCGGGTTTAATGTTGCTGGCGGCGCTCGTATTCATCCCCGTTGCGATGGCGTACAAACCCAAGGAATATCTGCAGGACGAGGCGGAAAGCGGCGAAACGGAGGTTGATTCCGACAACTAAATTTCCGCGAAAGACCTGTTGACACGGCCCCCTGTTTCTGGTTTATTCCCCGTCCCTTTTCGCAGTTTTTGCACAATTTTTAAGCTTATGTATGCAGTATTTGAAACCGGCGGCAAACAGTACCGCGCCTCGGCTGGCGACCTCCTAAAAGTGGAGTTGCTCGGCAGCGACAATGGCGCGACCGTGACGTTTGACCGCGTGTTACTCGTGAACAACGATGGCAAAGTAACCATCGGTGCGCCGACCGTGGAGAACGCGACCGTCACCGCCGAAGTGGTGGAAGCGGAACGCAAAGACAAAAAGGTTATCATTTTCAAAATGAAACGCCGCAAGGGCTATCGCAACAAGAACGGCCATCGCCAGCGCCATTCGATTGTGAAAATCACTGACATCAAAGTTTAACCCCGAAGAACCATGGCACATAAAAAAGGACAGGGCTCGGTCAAGAACGGCCGCGACAGCAACGCCAAAAGCCTCGGGCTCAAGGTGGGCAATCAACAGCTCGTGAACGCCGGCACCATTCTCATCCGCCAACGCGGCACCAAATGGCACAAGGGCGCCAACGTGGGCATCGGCCGCGACCACACGCTCTTCGCGCTGGAAACCGGCCGCGTGAAGTTCGATAAAACACGGGGCAAAAGCCGAGTGAACATCGAGCCGGAAGCCGCAGCGCAAAACTAGCCGCCAACAAAAACCATTTCACGGCGAGGCCCTGTGCCTCGCTTTTTTTTTAACGCAAGCAATCGCACAATGTTCATCGACCAAGTAAAAGTTTACGCCCGCGCCGGCCACGGCGGGAGCGGTTGCGTCTCCTTCCGGCGCGAAGCCTTCGAGCCCATGGGCGGCCCCGATGGCGGCGATGGCGGGCGCGGCGGCAGTGTCACCCTCGAGGCCAGCCACGATCTCAATAATCTGATCGCGCAATTTTTTGTGCCGCGGCTCATTGCCAAGAATGGCAACCCCGGCGAAGGCGCAAAGAAGACCGGCAAATCCGGAAAGGATATCACCATCAAAGTGCCCTGCGGAACGGTGGTTTGGAAACTTTCCGACCCCACGCCCGCCGGGGAAGAACCGAAAGGCGAGCGCGTGGAAAATCTCGCGGGCGAACAGGCGATGGAAATTGACCTTGAAGCGGAGGACGCCCCGGCCGCGCCCGAGCTCGCCATCGGTCAGGAAGCCGAACTGGTGGTGGACCTCACCGAGCACGGCGAGCAATTCATGCTCTGCACCGGCGGACGCGGCGGGCAGGGCAATCATCACTTCGCCACGCCGCGCAACCAAGCCCCGCGCCACTTCCAACCCGGCGAACCCGGCGGCGAAGGCCATTATCATTTCGAGCTGCGACTGATGGCCGACATCGGCCTCGTGGGTTATCCGAACGCCGGCAAAAGCACGTTGCTCAACGCCATTTCCCACGCCAAGCCGAAGATCGCCGCGTATCCATTCACCACGTTGCACCCGCAAATTGGCGTGGTGGAAATGGACGGCTGGGAACGCTACACCGTGTGCGACATCCCCGGTATCATCGAAGGCGCCCACAACAACGTCGGCCTCGGCCACGCCTTCCTGCGGCACATCCGCCGCTGCAGCACGCTGTGCATCATCCTCGATATGGCCGGCATCGATGACCGCAATCCGTGTGACGATTACGAAAAAATCCTGCGCGAGCTGGAGCTGTATGACGAGGCGATGCTCGCCGTGCCCCACCTCGTGGCCGCGAACAAAATGGACGAAGACGCCGCCACCGAATACCTCGCTGAATTTCGCAAACGTTTCCCCAAAGTGGAAGT
>DQLO01000354.1 GCA_015660155.1 Verrucomicrobiota bacterium | reverse complement strand
GCGGCGAGGTGCGAGACGGGCGATTGTGGGGTCGCGGATCGACGGATATGAAAGGCCCGCTGGCGTGCATGCTCGCGGCGTTGCTCGAGTTGCGCGCGCGCAAGGATTGGCGCGGCACGGTGACCGTTGGCTGCGTGGTTGACGAGGAAACAGAATTTCGCGGCATCGTAAAACTGATCGAGGACCACCAACCATGGGACTTCGCCGTGGTAGGTGAGCCAACCGAACTGCACGTGGTGCGCGGTTGCAAAGGATGCCTGCGAACCATCGTGCGAGTACGTGGTCGCGCCGCGCACAGCAGCGATCCCGCCCAAGGCCGCAACGCCATCGTCGGCATGGCGCCGGTGTTGGAAGCGGTGCAGGCTTTTTTTGATGACGAGATTGGACAGTTCACCCGCGAAGGCTTCAGCCCGTGCACTGGCTCGGTGGGTCTCATCGAGGGCGGCACCGCGGTGAACATCGTGCCCGACACGTGCGCCGCGACATTCGACATCCGTACCGTGCCGGGACAGGACACCGCCGCCACCTCCACCGCGCTGGAAAAATTTGTGTGCGCGCGAGTGTGCGAACGTGACGGATACGAATTAATTTTTGACGCGCCCTATCACGACAGTCCAAATTTCGAAACCCCCGCCGACCATCCACTCGTGCAAACCGCCTGCGCACTGCGCGACCAATCCGAAGCCGACACCGTCGCCTTCGGCTGCGACGGCAGCAAACTCGCCGCCGCCGGCATCCCCACCATTATCCTCGGCCCCGGCGACATTGCCCAAGCGCACACGAAGGATGAATTCATCGCGCTGAAAGACCTCGAAGCCGGCACGACAGCCTACGTGGATTTGGCGCGCGCGTTGTTACGGTAGGGACATTCTCCCGCATGTCCACGGACGCGCACAGCGCGTCCCTACCCGGAGGGCGTGTGAACAAGCGCGGCTTGTGACGCGGCGATGCGTTTGCCAGCTTGCGGGATGAGGTTGTTGGTTTTGGCGATGGCATTGGGAATGGCTCTGAGCTGTTCGCGCAAACCCGAGTCAACCCCCTCCAAGCCGACGGCCGCCACCCCGAAGGTACATTTGAAAACGCTGGAACGCCGAAGTGATGGCCGCATGTACACGCGCCTCGGCGGCAAACCCTTCACCGGTCGCGCGGTTTCCAGTCATCCGAATAAAAAACCGGCGATTGAAAAATATTTTGAAAATGGCCGCGCGCACGGCTCCCACCGCGAATGGCGCGCGGACGGCACGCGCGCCATCGAGGCCCATTTCAAAAACGGCCAATGGCACGGGCGCTACGTGAACTATCATCCCGACGGCCAACCGCGCCTGGAGATACATTACGAAAACGGCCTCAAACACGGCCGCCATCGCGAGTGGCGCGCGAATGGGTTGTTGCTCTACTCGCGCGCTTGGATCAACGGCGCGCTTTCGAAAACCGAATACTCGCCGACACTCCAAGCGGAGATGGACGCGCTCAACGCCCAACGCCGCAAGCGCGACGAAACGGTTTGGGCGAGTGAGGTGCAAGCGCTGAAGCGTTTCGCTGTGTTCCGTCAACTGGCCGATCACGTCACCGCCGCCGCCGATCCGTGGCAAGCTTTGGCAAAAATGCCGGTGCAGTTTCAATTCGGAAAAGCGCTGGCAAGCGTTTCGCACGAGAGCGCAATGGAGGAAACACTTTTTGGCGGCACACGCGGGGAATCCGCAACCGCAACGTGGGTCGCCCTAAAAGCCGAAGGCTGGCAAATCACGGGGGCGGAATGGCGGCTGCTGACCGCGAGCCAAATTGAATTCACCCTGCACGTCCACCGCTCGGATAACGAACGCGCCACGGCGAGCGGCGCATTGCGACTCGCAGAAGATGCGCTGGTCATCACGCGGCTGCACGTGTTCCGCCGCAAGGGCGGGCCGGTGTTTGAATCCCTGGCGAAAATTGATGCGGGCAAAGGCGCGTTGCCGTTGTTGGTGCGGGATTTGGACGGGGACGGCACGCCGGAAATTATCGCGGCGGGGGCCAATCGAGTTTACCGGCGGCGCGATGGGAAATTTGTCAGTTCACGCTTTGCAAAATATTTGCCGACCGGCTGCACGGCGGCGGTGTTAGCGGATTTCAACGGGGACGGCCACGCGGATTTGTTCGCGGTGCCGCACGAGCGACCGCCTTTGTGGATTCCCGGCAACGCGAAAGGGGAGTTCGATGCATCGCCTTTTCTGGTGGCCGTGCGCGCATCTCCGATGGGCCGAGCGTTGGCGTGTTCGGCGGCGGACATCGACGGCGATGGCGATCTCGATGTGTGGGTGACGCAAAACCGTCCCGCCGGTCAAGGCGGCCGAATGCCCACGCCGTATTGGGACGCCAACGACGGGCATCCGGCGTATTTGTTAATGAACGACGGCAAAGGAAATTTTCGCGAAGTGACGCAACCCAGCCTCGCAGCCAAGCGCGGGCGGCGCGTCACGGCCTCGGCGTTGGTGGATCTGGATGGCGATTTTGATAACGACCTCGTGATGGCCAGCGAATATGCGGGGCTCGATATTTTTTACAACAACGGCAAAGGCGTATTCTCCGATGCCACGCCCTCGTTGGCGGCGCGGCGGCACGCGTTCGGGCAAGGGCTGGCGCTGGCGGATTTCAATGGGGACGGAATGACGGATGTGTTTCTCGCCGGCCGCAGTTCCACCGCCGCGCGGCGGTTGCAATCGATGGGCCTTGG
>DQLO01000032.1 GCA_015660155.1 Verrucomicrobiota bacterium | reverse complement strand
TGGTCATATTGTACTTGGCCTCGCCATAAAAATTGAAGGTCAATCCCTTGCCATAAACCTGATTCATCCACTCGGGAGGGCGATTGGCCGCATCGGCTTCTTTGATCTCATCCAACCGCTGCTGCATCGCGCGGATTTGATTTTCGAGCGCATCGATTCGCTTATCGTCCTGGGCGAACCCAGTCATCGCGCCAGCCAGAACCGCTGCTGCACACATTATTCTCAAACCACTTTTCATTGTCTTCTTCCTGCAAATGAGACTCGGTCTTGATTCACTGCGGCGAAGGTAATGAGACTCGTTCTCATCGTCAAGAACTTTTTTGAAAAAAGTTTTGGAAGGGTGGATTTTGCCAGTTATCCCACAAAAACAGACCTCAATGGTCTTTGTTTTTGCAGGCCCCCAGCTTTTTCATCTCCTCGCAGGAGGCGTTGATTCGCAATTGCTGCGATTTCACGGAGAACCCCAGCTTGTGGGAAATCTCATTTTCCAGTTCATTGAGCTTCTCGCTTTCGAACTCCACAATCTTGTCGCAATCATCGCAAATGATGTGGTTGTGGTTCGGGTGATCCGCGTAATTCGGATCGTAAACCTTGTAGTCCTTGCCGAAATCCATCTCGTGCACGAGGCCGCTCTCGGTGAGCAATGGCAGCGTGCGATACACCGTGGCGCGGCTCACGCTTGGATCGCGTTCGCGCGCCCATTCCAGCAATTGCTCGGCGGTGAAATGCTGGTCGGTGCCGAACACCGTCTCCACAATCACCCGCCGCTGCGTGGTGATGCGCAGATTTTTCTGCTCCAGAAAAACCATGAACTTTTCCTTCGCCGCCGTCCTGTCCGGTGTGGGCATGGAGGGCAGTTTAAGTAAAAGACGCAATCAAGTCAATGCCCGCAACGCCCAAACGTTGCGTGTTATCCACCGGCGTGGCACGCTGCGCCCGTGCGCGTGGAACTCATCAACACCGGCAGCGAACTTCTGCTAGGCAGCGTCCTCAACACTCATCACCATTGGCTCGCCCAACAACTTACGCACTTGGGCTACACACTCGCCCATCAACAAACCGTGCCCGATACCGGCGAAGCTATCCAAGCCGCCGCCGCCGAAGCCATTGCCCGCGCCGAGCTCGTCATCATCACCGGCGGCCTCGGCCCCACTGGTGACGACCTTACCCGCCAACGCATCGCCGAGCTGCTCGATCTGCCGCTCGAAGAACACGCCGAAACCCGCGACCGCATCACCGCCCATTTCAAAAACCGCAACCGCCCCCTGCACAAAACCATTCTCGTCCAAGCCCAAGTGCCCGCAGGAGCCACCGTGCTGCGTAACGACCACGGCACCGCGCCCGGCCTCGCGTTGCCCACGCCGCGCGGCTGGCTCATTTTACTACCCGGCCCACCGCGCGAGTTGCGGCCTATGTTCACCCAAGCGGTCGCGCCCTTGCTCGCCGAAAAATTGCCGCCGGAAAATCCCATCACCACCCGCACGCTCAAAACCATTGGCATCGGCGAAACCACCGTCGAACAACGCATCACCCCCGCGCTGACTGAATGGATTGCCGCCGGATTAGAAATCGGCTACTGCGCGCGCGCGGGCGAGGTGGACGTGCGGCTCACCGCGAGCGGGGAAGGGGCTGCGGAATGCATCGCCCAAGCCGAAGCCATCGTGCGCGAAAAACTTGGGCCACAAATTTATGGCGTGGAAGACGAACAGTTGGAGGAAATTCTCATCCGCAAACTCACCGCGAGCGGGCAAACCCTGGCCGTGGCCGAATCTTGCACCGGCGGTTTACTGGCCCATCGCCTCACCAATGTGCCCGGCGCATCGGCAGTTTTCCTCGCCGGCCATTGCATGTACAGCAATGCCGCCAAGCAAAACACACTCGGCGTGCAGCCCGAAACCCTCGCCGAACACGGCGCCGTCAGCGAAGCGGTGGCCCGCCAAATGGCCGAAGGCGCCCGCGCCAAGCACAGCGCCGATTACGCCCTCGCCACCACCGGCATTGCCGGCCCCGATGGCGGCACACCGGAAAAACCCCTCGGCACCGTCTTCATCGCGTGCGCCACGCCCGAGGGCACGGAAGTGGCGAGTGCCTGTTTTGCCACCGACCGCGAAACGTTCAAGCAAATGGTGGTGCAACAGGCGATGAACCATTTACGGTTGAAGATTTGCAAATAAAAAAAGCCCGCTTGCGCGGGCGGTAAAAACTCTGTGGCTTTCTTGGGGGTGCGTCAGTCGTCCGAGCCATCACTGCCGATGGCTTCCACGGGGCAGCCTTCCATCGCTTCCACGCACAAAGCCTCTTCCTCGTCGTTCTCGGGTTGCTTGTAAACGAACGAGTAGCCGCCGTCCTCATTGCGTTTGAAATTTTCCGGCGCAGTCTCGCGGCACAGATCGCAGTCGATGCATTCCTCGTCGCAGTAGTATTTCCCCGCGGCGTTGTCTTCGTATTTGTTTTCCTTTTCAGCCATAATCCAAAATTTGTCCGCGCGGAAGCTACGCGCTAACAACCGCCAAATCAAGCAGATACGGCGGTTTGAGGCGTTGGATTTCCAAAAAATCTCGCCTAATGACACGCACTGCCCCTAACCTCCGCCGATGCAAGGCACGCGGCAGACACGGATTTTGGCCACACTCGGGCCAGTTTCGGACACGGAAGAAACCATTGGCGCGCTGCTCGATGCGGGCGCGAATGTGTTTCGGCTGAATATGTCGCACGGCAAGCACGACTGGGCGCGAAGCGTCGTGGGCCACATCCGCGCCGCCGCCGCTGCGCGCGGATGCGTGCCGGGCATCGTGATGGATTTGCAAGGGCCGGCCATTCGCACCGGCGATTTGCCCGTGCCGGTGCAGTTGGAAACCGGCGATCGTTTCGACTTTACCGTGGACCCCACCGCCAAGGGCGAGCGTTGCGTGAGCGTCAATTATCCGGATTTTCTCAATGACATCGAGGAGGGGACAACCATCCTCATCGACAGCGGCCTTATTCGGATGCGCGTGCTGCGCCTCACCGATCGCGTGGCCGAGTGCGAAGTAACAGTGGGCGGCGAACTCGGCAGTCGCCGCCACATCAATCTCCC
>DQLO01000078.1 GCA_015660155.1 Verrucomicrobiota bacterium | reverse complement strand
CGCTGGAGGAAGTCGCGCGCGAATTGGGTTTGCCCGCCGCCGACCTCATCAAGCTCGCCTCCAACGAGAACCCCCTCGGTCCCTCTCCAAAAGCCATCGCCGCAATGCGCGAAGCAGCCGCGCGTGTGAATTTGTATCCGGACGGCAATGCGTTTTATCTGCGCCAATGCGTGGCGGAAAAAGTGGGCGTTGCTCCAAACAATCTTATTTTTGGCAATGGCTCTAATGAAATCATTGAGTTTGTATCCCGCGCATTGCTCGGACCGAACACCAACATTGTGGTTTCGCAATATTGTTTCGCAATTTATCCGATCGCAGCACACCTCGCCGGCGCAGATTGCATCAGCGTGCCTGCGAAAGATTTTGGCCACGACCTCGCCGCGATGGCTGCGGCCATCACGCCGGAGACGCGCATTGTCTTCGTCGCCAACCCCAACAACCCCACCGGCACCCGCGCGCCCAACGAGGCGGTGATGGAATTGGTGAATAGCATTCCCGATGAAGTGCTGCTCGTGATGGACGAAGCGTATTTTGAATTTATTGATGACGCGCCTGATTTGGTGCCGTTGATTTCCGAAAAACAAAACCTGCTGCTGATGCGGACGTTTTCAAAAATCCACGGCCTCGCCGGCTTGCGCGTGGGCTACGGCATCGGCCATCCAGACTTCATTGCCGCGTTGGAAAAAATCCGGCAACCTTTCAACCTCAACGCCATGGCCCAAGCCGCCGCGTTGGCGGCGCTGGAAGATGACGAGCACGTCCGCGCCACGCGCGAGAACAACGCGGAAGGCTTAAAGCTTTTTGAAAATGCCTTTGCGGAAATGGGCATCGAAACTGTGCCCTCGCACGCGAATTTTATTTTGACCAAAGTCGGCGACGGGCAGGCTATGTTCGAGCAACTGCAGCTACGCGGCATCATCACGCGCGCGATGGGCGGTTATGGGTTGCCGGAATGGATCCGTATTTCCATCGGCACGCCCGTCGAGAACGGCCGCTGCCTCGCCGCGCTGGCAGATTTGCGTTGAACACCACACGCTTTCTCCGGATAGTCCCCAGCGAATATTGCCCCAGTGAAACCCACCGACCTCAGAGAAATCCTGCAGTACATCCCGCGTTTCCGCGACAAGACTTTTGTCATCGCGGCCGACGGCGAGGTGGTGACGCACGTCAATTTCGCCAACCTCCTGCTGGACATTGCCGTGCTGCGTTCGCTGAATATTCGCGTGGTGCTGGTGCACGGCGCGGCGCAACAAATCGCAGCGCTTGCTGAGGAACAATCCGCCACGGCCAGCAATCTCGATGGCACGGGCGTGACCGATAATGCCACGCTCAAGCTCGCCATCACTGCCGCCAACGGACTCACTCACGAAATTCTCGAGGGCTTTGCCACCAACGACCTCCGCGCCGCCAACGCCAACGCGGTGGTCGCCCATCCACTCGGCATCCTCGATGGCACCGATCATTTGCACACCGGCAAAGTGGAGCGCGTGGACGCGGAACTTTTGCAATCCCTCCTCGCGCAAGGCATTACGCCTGTCATTCCACCCTTAGGTTTCGATGGCGAAGGCAACACGTTTCGATTAAACAGCGACGCCGTGGCGCTCGCGGTGGCGAAAGAATTGAAGGCCACCAAGTTGCTTTTCATTTCCACCGAGGACGGCCTCAGTACCGATGGCCAAATCATCCGTCAAATGATCGGCCCCAAACTCGAAGCATTGTTAACGGAAAACGCGGAAAGCATCCCCACGCCCCAACGCTCCAAAGCTCAACACGCCGCCGAGGCCTGCGCGGCGGGCATTCCGCGGGTGCATCTTATCAATGGACTGGTGACCGAGGGTTTGCTGGCGGAGGTGTTTTCCAATGAGGGCATCGGCACTTTGATTTACGCGAATGAATATCGCCAAATTCGCCCCGCGCAAAAACGCGATGCCGGCAGCATCCTGCGGCTGACGCGCGAAGCGATGGACGAACAGCATTTGGTGGAACGCAGCGAGGCGGCCATCGAAGAAGAGTTGGACACTTATTTCATTTATGAAATTGACGGCAATCCGGTGGCGTGCGTGTCGCTGCGTGAATTTGGCGATGTGGGTGAGTTGGCGCATTTGTACGTGAGCCCCTCGCACGGCAACGTGGGCATCGGCCAAAAGCTGGTGAAGTTTGTGGAAGACACCGCGCGCGAACGCAGGTTGGGCACGCTGATCGCGTTGTCCACGCGAGCGTTTACCTATTTCCAAACCAAGGCTGGCTACCGCGAAGGATTGTCGGGTGACTTGCCCGAGGCGCGCCGCGCCGAATACAAAGCGCAAGGCCGCAACTCCAAAGTGCTTATCAAGGCACTCACTGATTGATGGCCAAACCCAAAAAATTATCGGATGTAATTCTCACCGGATTCGTGTGCCTGATGATCGGCTACGGCACCGGCGCGGTGCTCACCGAGCGCAAAAAAATGGTGACCCTCGAGCATAGCCTCATGCTCAAATGGAGTGATGGTGTGTTCGATGATCCCCCACTGGGCGCGCACGTTTTTCTCGAGCCGCACATGAACGGCAAGTCCGTGCGTCTGCGCGTTTATATCGGCCGCGATCAACCGCAATTTTATATGCCCGGCCGCATTGGTGAATTGGACGTGACCGACACCGCCGAGGAGGCCGCCGCCAAGTGGGGCAAAATCCGCTGGGAAATGGACGGCCTGCACATCGGCGTGAACGGCAACCGCACGCGCCGCTTTATCCCGCGCGCGCAAATTCTGCCCATCACCCAATGAACCTCCCGGCCGCCTTCACCGATGCCTGCGCGCGGCTGGAAATTCCCATCACCGACCATTGCCTACACGTCAACGTGGCCGCGCAAACGCTCACGCATTTTCACGGCGACACTACTGAAGAATTCACCGCCTCCACTTCCAAAAACGGCACGGGCCAACAGATGGATTTGTTCCAAACCCCGCTCGGCCTCCATCGCATCGCTGAAAAAATCGGCGCAGGCGAACCAATCGGCACCATTTTCAAAGGCCAGAAACCGATCGGCACAAACGGCAAAGGCAACCACGACGCCCGCATCACCGATCGCATTCTTTGGCTCATCGGGCTTGAACCCACTTTTAACGAAGGCGGCACAGTCGACAGCCACGACCGTTACATTTACATCCACGGCGTGGGCGACGAATCGCACCTCGGCCAACCGGATTCGCAGGGCTGCATCCACCTCGCCGCCACGGATTTGCTGCCGCTCTTCGATGTTGTGCCCGAAAGCACGCTTGTGTTTATCAGCAAAAACTAACTGTTGCACGGGCGCTTCGTGCATTACACTCCCCTTCCGATGAGTTTAACTGAGCAAATGACAGAGCTGGCGCGGCACGCCAAGACCGCTGCGCATCAAATGACGCGCCTGAGCACGGCAGACAAAAACGTGTGCCTGATCACCATGGCCGACGCCATCGAAACCAATGCAATTTCCATAAAAGAAGCCAACGCGAAGGACATGGAAACCGCTCGCGGGATGGACTTGTCACAGCCGATGCTCGACCGGTTGTTGTTGGATGACACGCGCATTGCGGGGATGGCAAAGGGGCTTCGGGAAGTGGCGGCACTGCCCGATCCGGTGGGGCGTGTGCTCGACGAACGAAATCGCCCCAGCGGCTTGAAGCTCAAAAAAATTGCTGCGCCTATTGGTGTGGTGGTGATGATTTATGAATCGCGCCCGAACGTGACAGCCGATGCGGCGGGGCTGTGTTTCAAATCCAGCAACGTGACGATTTTGCGCGGCGGCAAAGAGGCGCTGCACTCCAACCAAATCATCGCGCGACTTATGACCGAGGCTGGAAAAAGTGCCTGCGACGCGTTTCCCCCACATGCCATCCAAGTCGTCCCCACAACCGATCGCGCGGCCATCGCCGAACTGCTTTCGCTTACCGAACTCGTGGATCTCTGCATCCCGCGCGGCGGCGAAGGGCTGATCCGTGCGGTGGCGGATTGTTCGAAGGTGCCGGTCATCAAACATTACAAAGGCATTTGCAGCGTGTACCTCGACGCCGAAGCCGATGCGAAAAAAGCTATCGCGATCACAGTCAATTCCAAAACCCATCGCCCCGGCGTTTGCAATGCGATGGAGACGCTGTTGGTGGACAAGACCGCAGCCCCTACGCTGCTGCCGCAAGTGGCAGAGGCTTTGCGCGCCAAGGGGGTGGAGTTACGCGTGGATGAAACGGGCGCGGACATTCTCAGCGAGGGCATCACCGCCGCCACACCGACGGATTGGGACACGGAATTTCTCGACCTCATCTGCGCCGTGCGCGTGGTGGATGGCGTGGGCGGCGCCATCGAACACATCAACACCCACGGCTCCGGCCACACCGATTCCATTGTCACGGAAAATGAAACTACTGCACGGCGCTTCCAACAGGAGGTGGATTCGTCGACGGTGTTTTGGAATGCGTCCACGCGCTTTTCCGATGGCGGCGAATTTGGGATGGGCGCGGAGATCGGCATCAGCACCGACAAAATTGGCGCGCGCGGCCCGATGGGCTTGGAGGAGTTGACCACGTACAAATGGATCGGCGAGGGCGATGGCCTGACGCGCGACTAATGGACGCCGCCACGAAAGCCGAGTGCATCCGCAACGCCCTCCCCAAAGGCGGTCTGTTTGATGGTCATGCGTGGCGAATTGCCACGGAGCCTTTTCCGTTGGACGCGAAATTTGCCCGCGAGCTGGAATCGCTTGGGCGCGTGCTGCTGAAATTTTATCGCGCGGCTGATTTACTGTACCGCCACAGTGTGGCCGGCAAGCAACCGGCGTGGGTGGCGAATTGGCTGGATCAAGGCAAACCGCAGTCGCTGCTGGAATGGCAACGGCACGCCGGTTTCAAAACCGCCCTTCCGCGTGTGTTGCGTCCGGATATTTTGCTCACCGAAAACGGCTGGAGCATCACTGAATTGGACAGCGTGCCCGGCGGCATCGGCCTCACCGGTTGGCTAAATAAAACCTACAGCGAACGCGCCAATGTGATTGGCGGCG
>DQLO01000102.1 GCA_015660155.1 Verrucomicrobiota bacterium | reverse complement strand
GTGAACAAGGCGGACGTGAACAAGGCGGACGTGAGCAAGGCGTAGCCAAGGTAACCCTCTATAGCATTCCAAGCTGCGGTTACTGCACCAAGGCCGCTGACCTTCTCAAATCGAATGGCGTGGAATTTGAACGGAAAAATATTAGCGCCGACAAAAAGGCCCGTAGCCTTCTTGCCAAGAAGACCAAGGAAGCCGGCATCAACTGGCGCGGCGGAGTGCCGGTCATTATCGCCGGCGACAAGATCATCGTGGGATTCAACAAGACAGCGCTCAACCGCATCAAGTAGTCATCACGGCTCCCGTTCCCATTTTTACCCCCGGCCTTATGGTCGGGATTTTTTTGATTAAATCCGATCTTCTGTAACTTCATGATGTACAAAACCGTCTTTTTATATAGATTGAACGGAGTACAAGCCATGAATGACCAACCCAGTTTCCGAGCCGTCCCACACCTCGCCGCGGCCCTGTTCGCAGTGAGCCTGATCGTTGCCAGCACCTCCCCCGCACAACAAGCTGGCGGCACACGCATTGGCGGTGTGAACAAACCCGATCCCACGCAAAGCCGGCGTGCCCTGCGCAGCAGCACATACGGCGTGCGCAAAAATCCGATCCGCAACGTCAAGCGCAGCGAGATCATTAACGAGTTGGGCGGGAGTGCCGCAACCGAGGCCGCCGTGGTCAAGGCTTTGGACTGGTTTACCCTAACGCAACAAAAAGATGGCCGCTGGTCCGAAACTCAATCCGACGTGGCGCACACCGGCCTTGTGATTCTTTGCTACTTCTCCTACGGCGTGAAACCCAACGACGAAACCAAGCACGGCCAAGCCCTCGCCAATGGCCTCGACTGGCTGGTGAAGCAAGTGCCGGAAACCGGCAACATGCGCGATGGTGGGCGGATGTATGGCCAGGCCATCGGCACCCTCGCCCTCGGCGAAGCCGCCGGCATTACGCATCTGGAGAAATACTATCAACCCCTCGAGCGCGCCGTCGCATTTTTATGCAGCGCGCAAAACCCCAAGAGCGGCGGCTGGCGATATCAACCCCACCCCTCGCTGGAACACGCCGGCGATTTATCGGTCACCGGCTGGGTGATCATGGCTCTTCGCAGCGCCGAGATGGCCGGCGCACGGGTTCCCGCCAAGAACCTCGGCCCCGCCCGGAAGTTTCTCGACTCCGTGAGCGCCGGCCAACACAAAGGATTTTACGGCTACAAAGATTCCGTTCCAAAACCATCCATGACCTCCGTGGGCATGTACTGCCAGCAACTCTATGGCTCCAAACCCGACGAGAAACGGCAGATTGATTCCGCAAAATTCCTCGCTACCCGCCTGCCCGCCACGGCACAAAAAGATTACTACTATTGGTACTACGGCTGCCTTAGCATGTTTTTGCACGGCGGCAAACCTTGGCAGGAGTGGAACGCCAAAATGAAACCGATTTTTCTGAAAAAACAACAGAGCAACGGCACGTGGAAACCCGAGGGCCGTCGCGCGAAAAAAGAAGGCACCACCATCACCACCGCCTGGGCCACTCTTTCGCTGACCGTTTACTACCGTTACCTGCCGATGATCAGCGGCTACACACGGCAAAGCGTCGTCAATACCAAGCCCGGCGGCTCCTCCTTCGGCCTCCGCAAACAACGTCCCGCATCCCAGCGCAGCAATACCACGAAAAATCGCTAGGGCATACGCAATTTTCTTCCCCTTTTTCCCGTTCGACCCTACCTTGGGGCCGTAATGGAAAACCTTCCCGAAATTCTCCTAACGCTAGGTCTATTGATATTATTGCAGGCGGTGCTTGGCTTTGACAATTTATTATATATCTCGCTGGAATCCAAACGCGCGCCGGAGGCCGACCGCTCGCGCGTGCGCAAGTGGGGCATCGCCCTCGCCGTGGGTCTGCGCATTGTGCTGCTGTTTGCGTTGGTGAAAATGATCGCCTATTTCCAAAGCACTTGGTTTGCATTTCCCAAATCGTGGGGCGCGGTGACGGCCGGCTCGTTTAATCTTCACAGCCTCGTGGTATTGCTCGGCGGCGGGTTTATTATTTACACGGCCATGAAGGAAATTTTCCACATGCTCGCCGTGGACGATCTCGGGGAAGACGGCGTGACGCGCAAGACATCATCCGTAAAATCGGTGGTGGTAAAAATTGTGGTGATGAATCTGGTGTTCTCATTTGACTCCATCCTCAGCGCCATCGCGCTCACGTCGGAAGGTGCGAAAGGGGAAATCTCAAACACTTCGCTGTGGATTATGATGATCGCCGTGCTTGTCGGTGGCGCATTGATGATTTGGCTGGCCGATCGCGTTTCGGAATTTCTCCAACGCAATCGAATGTACGAAGTGCTCGGGCTGTTCATTCTGTTTGTCGTCGGCATCATGTTGCTGAGCGAAGGCGGGCACTTGGCCGGGCTCGAGTTTTTCGGCCACAAAATCCACGCGATGAGCAAGGCCACATTTTACTTTGTCATCGGCGTGCTCGTGCTCACGGAAATTGTCCAAAGCCGTTACAAAAAGAAATTGTTGAAGGGAAAACAAACGGCTTCAGTCTGAACAAGATGAAAACCGCGCTCGTCATTCTGGCCCTTTGCACTTCGCTGCACGCGGCGGAATTAAAAGTGGGCCAGCCGGTGGATGTCAAATTCACCGCCGCCGATGGCCGCAAGGTGGACCTCGCAAAAATGCGCGGCAAAGTGGTGCTGCTATATTTCTGCGCCTCGTGGTGCCCGCCGTGCGTCCATGAATTTCCGGGCGTGAAAGCAACTTACGACAAACTGCACCCGCACGGCTTCGAAATTATCGGCATCTCGCTCGATCAAAAACGCGAACAATTCGACCTGTACACAAAACGAAAAAGAATTCCATGGCCGCAACTTTACCGCGAGAAAGCTTGGGAAGGATCGCTCATGAAACAATTCCAAGTGCGCGGCATTCCCACCCAAATTTTAATCGACCAAAAAGGCCGCATCGCGCATCTGAATACGCGCAAAACACTCGAGGCCGAAGTACGCAAACTCCTCGCCCTCCCCGATCACACACGCCAATGGGGCCAATGGCGCGGCCCACTCGGGAACGGCTTTGCCCCCAATGCCGATCCGCCGACCGAATGGAGTGAGGAAAAAAATGTGCGCTGGAAAACACCGTTGCCCGGCCTCGGCCATTCGTCGCCGGTGGTTTGGGGCAATTTGGTTTTTCTCACCGCCGCCGTCCCGCAGGGCGAAAAATTGCCCGTGCCCAAACAGCCCGCCGGCGCGCATAATAATCTCGATCCATTTCATAAACTCCGCTTCATCGTGCTGGCCTTCAATCGCACCACCGGAAAAATCGCGTGGCAAAAAATCGTCAGCACAAAGCAGCCTCACCAAAGCACGCACGAAAGCGGCACGTGGGCTTCCAACTCGCCGGTGGTGGACGACCAACACGTCATCGCCTCCTTTGGTTCCAGCGGCATTTATTGCCTCAACGCCAAGACCGGCGAACTGGTTTGGAAAAAAGACCTCGGCGATATGCAGGTAAAACACGGCCACGGCGAAGGCGCATCGCCCGTGCTGCACCTCAACACGCTCGTCATCAATTGGGATCACGAAGGAGATTCCTTCGTCGCCGCATTCGACAAACGCACCGGTAAACAACTTTGGCGCAAACCCCGTAATGAGCCCACTAGTTGGAGCACGCCCATCATCGTCACCTGCGGCCAAACCACCCAACTCATCGCCAGCGCCACCACCGCCGTGCGCAGCTACGACCTCGCCACCGGCAAAGTGCTGTGGCACATCGGCGGCTTGCCGCACAATGTCGTGGCCTCGCCCG
>DQLO01000412.1 GCA_015660155.1 Verrucomicrobiota bacterium | reverse complement strand
TTCGCCGTGGCCAGCGTGCCGGATATGAACGCCGCGCGCGCCGCGTGGGGTCGCACGCCTTTGGTGCGCCTGTGGAAAGACAAGGAAATGGCCGCTTTTGCCGGTAAGTTGGAAAAGGCCATCCACGAGAATATCCTCGGTCCGGCGGAAGAAGAATCGGGCATCAAATTTTCTGAATACTGGAACCTCGCCCAAGGCCAAGCCACAGCGGGCCTCACGCTCATCCCCGGCGAAAAAAATCCTGGCGTGTTTTTGTTGGTTGATACCGGCAAGAAATCCGACGCGTTGGCCGGAAAAATCACCAAGCTCCGCGAGACACTCGTGGAAAATGAAGTGCCCCACAAACGCCATCGCATTCGCGGCACGGCTGTCATTTCCGTCACGCCCCCCGTCGATGATTTTGATGGAATGTCTGTTTACATCGGCCAAGCCGGTTCGTTGTTTATCGTGACTAATCACGAGCAACTGCACGAGCAGATCGTGGCGCTGCACCAGGGCGCCGGCGGCAAGTCGCTCGCCAAAGTTCCCGGCTTCGCCGCGCGCCATCAGGCTCAGTTTAAGAATGCCCTCGCTTACGGCTGGCTGGACTTCGCCGTGGTGGTTGAGAAAGGGCTCGAAGCCGCCGAGTCACTGGAAGACCCCGACGCGGAGCCCGCCTTTGGCGACCCCACTGTGGATGGCGTGATCACCGCGCTCGGCCTCAAGGGACTGCGTTCCATCAGCCTCTCGATGCATCAGGACAAAGACGGCGAATTGATGGATCTCTTCATTGACGTACCCGAGGCCGGCCGCCGCGGCTTGCTCGCACTCCTCGCGCCCGATGCCGAGGCCGCCGGGCCACCGCCCTTTGTAAGCGCGGATGTCGCCAGCTTCGCGCGCTTCCGCCGCAACGGCCAGGCCGCGTGGAAAGTGTTCACCGGAATGCTCGCCGAGATTTCCCCCGCCGCCCCGATGGCGCTGGGCGCGCTGGATGGGTTTGCCCAGCAGAACAATCCCGACTTCAGCTTCAAGGAACAAATCATCGATACCCTCGGCGACGATTTCATTATGATGGAAATGGCCCGGCCCGATGTCGGCGATGAATTGGAGGATATCCTCGGAGGCGCAACTTTGTTCATGGTCAAGTCACGCAAACCCGCCGTCACGCTCGGCGCGATTCAGACGATCATCAATCTCGCCGTCCCCGTGCCCGCCGAGTCACGCGAGTTCCTCGGTCGCACCATTCATTCCTATGACATCGGTGGCGACGGCGGCGACACCGGACTGCACCTCACCACCGCGGGCGGATACCTCATCCTCTCCTCCTCCGCCAAGGCCATTGAGGATCACCTGCGCGGTCCCGCCAAGGACGCCCAGCCGTTGGCCAAATCCGCTGCGTTGAAAAAAGCCGCCGCCAAGGTGGGTGGTATGAAGGGTGCCTTCGCCTACGAAAACCAGCAACACATGCTCGGGCCTATTTTCAAGGTGTTGAAAAACAACCCAAACATTATCGAGCAAACGCTGGACAACCTGCCCATCGGCCCCGATCAGGAAATCGATCCGGACACCGGCCTGCCCGTGGCGCCGGACTTCAGCGATTGGCTCGACTTCAAGTTGCTGCCGGACTTCGCCAAAATTAAGAAGTACCTGCACATCACCGTGAGCGGCGTCGAGGTCAACGAAGCGGGCATCCGCTTCCGCACCTTCGCCCCCGTGCCCCCGGCGTTGAAGTAGGCACAAAATTCAACGGCCGCTCTGCACACGCAGGGCGGTTTTTTTGTGAACCGCCAAGGCGCAAAGACGCCAAGGAAACCAAAATATTTGTTAAGAGATTAAGTGTTGTTGAGGGAGAAAAGCTAAAAGCACCCAAGCGCAAACCTTGAAAACTATTTTCCCTTAGCGTCTTTGCGCCTTGGCGGTTCAAAACAAACCCCTCACTTCTCCTGCGTATAAAGCAGCACTCGATCGTGCACCAGCACCACGAGGTCATTGCGACCGTCGCCGTCGAAATCGGCAATCACCGCTTCGCGCGGTTCCACGCCGCCGCCGAATCCGCGGAAAGAGCGCTGCTCGAAAACCCGCCAGCGGATCCCCGGCAATACCTTGCCCGGCGCATCCCACGCCGCGAGGTCCAGATGGTTTTTGCCGGTTTCCAAAAACACAAAATCCTTCCGGCCATTGCCCGTGAGATCGCCGCACACCACATCGCGCAGCTCGGCATCTTTCAGCGGCGACTCGTAGCTGGCGCGTTCCTCCAGCTTCCACGTGCCGCCGGTGAACGCCAGCCACGCCGCCTGATTCACGCCGGTGAACGCCAGCGCGTTGGCGGTTTTTGCGCCGAGCGCGATCGGTTGCGCATCATCAAAATCCACCGAGGGCAGCGGCAGATGTTGCGTCGGCTTCCATACGCCGGTGCGGTCGCGCTCGCACACGGTCAGCTCCTTGCGCGCGGTGTCCAACAACAGCAGCGCGGTTTTGCCATTGCCCGTGGGCAGCGCCACGGCCGTGCGCAGGCGCGAATCCGTGCCCGCGCCGTTGATTTGATCCTTCACCCGCAGACGCCACTTACCATTTTGTTTTTCCAACTTCACCGCGCGCAAAAAATTCCGCTGCGCCAACAGCAATTCCGCCTTGCCGTCGCCATTCACATCCGCCGTGCTGAAAGTCGGCTTGTCCAGCGTGCCGCCCGGCGGGGCCACATCCACCTCTTCAAAATCGTCATCCTCGCGATTCACCAGCACCTTGATTTTTTCAAACGGCGCCAGCAGCAACAAATCGTTTTGCCCGTCCTGATCCATATCGTGAAACGCCACGATGGACGGATTGGCTTTGTAATCCTCGTTCAGCTTTTGAGTCACCATCGCCACGCCGGATTGATGCAATTGCAAATGGCGCGCCCCATCCTTTTCCACCACCAACGCGAGCACCGGTTTGGTGCCGGGCGCCAGCACGCCCACCGCGAGCGCCAGCGGCCGGTGCTCGTCGGTGTCAATCGGCTCGGGGAAAGGCATTCGGCCATTCTTTTCCAGCCGCGTGATGCCCGCCTGTTTTTCGTCGGCACTGAGCACAAAAATTTCCGGACGACCATCGCCGTTCCAATCCGCCACCGCGATTTGCGTGATGCCGCTGAGGCAGGGAAAGCGGCGCGGACTGGCAAATGTGCCGCGCTCGGTTTGCGTTTGCAGTACGAGCTGGCTGCCTTCGGGATCGGCATAAATCAAATCCGTGCGGCCATCGCCATCCACGTCCGCCCACGCGCGGCCGCGTTTGCTCTTGGCGGTTTTGGGCAGGGCGAGCAGCTCGAGCTGGCCGCGCTTGAGTTCGCCCGCGAGTGCTTTGGGCGCGCGCGGGGCGAGATGATGCACCGTCACGCGGCCGGATTGTTGGGCAATGGAAATCAATTCCGCACGGCCATCGGCATCCAAATCTTCCGCGTGGAAGCTGCGCAGCTTGGGCATCCGAAACTGCAGCTCCGGCCCGAGTTGCCCGTCCTTGCCCTGCAGCCGAAACCGAAATGGCGCGGCGCTCTGCCAATTCATCAACGCCAAATCACTGCGCCGGTCGCCATCGAGATCCACCACTTGAAACGCCTTCACGTTGCCCGCCAGCGGGAGGGTCACCGGCTTGCCCAGCGCGTCCTTGGCGTCCTGATGCAGCACGTATAATTTCGATTCGCCCAGCAATAACAAATCCGTGCGGC
>DQLO01000126.1 GCA_015660155.1 Verrucomicrobiota bacterium | reverse complement strand
GAGCACGTGCGCATCATCGAGCTGGCGGTTTATTACGCCAAAGGCCGCTGCAAAATCATCGCCGGCAGCGGCGCCAATTCCACGGAGGAGGCGGTGTATCTCACGAAGTCCGCCGAATACGCTGGCGCTGATGGCTCGCTGCAGGTTTGCCCCTATTATAACAAGCCCTCGCAGGACGGCCTCTACGCGCACTTCAGCGAGATTGCTAATTCCACGAACCTGCCGATCGTTCTTTACAGCATCCCCGGCCGTTGCAATGTGGAAATTGCCGTGCCCACCGCCGTACGTCTCGCGGCCGATTGCCCGAACATCGTCTGCATCAAAGAAGCCGGCGGCGATGTGGATCGTGTCAGCCAACTGCGCGCCGCGTTGCCAAAAAAATTTACAATTCTCAGCGGTGACGACGCCCTTACGTTGCCCTTTATGGCCGCCGGCGCGAAGGGGGTCATCAGCGTTTCCAGCAACCTCATCCCGCGCCAACTTACCAAAATGGTTCACGCATTTCTCAAGGGCGACGCCAAAGGCGCGCTGAAATTGCACGAAAAATATTATCCACTCTTCAAGGATTTATTCATCGAAACTAACCCCGTCCCCGTTAAGGCCGCGCTGGCGATGAAGGGATTGGTTAGCGAAGAATATCGGCTGCCGCTGGTGAAAATGAATCCCGACCACCGACGCCAACTCCGCGCCACGCTCAAGGCGGTTGGCGTGCTCAAATAATTTTATGGCCAACGTCATCATTCACGGTTCAGAAGGCCGGATGGGGCAGATGTTGCTCGTCTGCGGCGAGGCAATGGACGGCATTGAAATCGTCGCCGGCGTGGACGAAGGCGATGACCTCTCCGCCTTCATCACCGATTGCGATGCAGTCATCGATTTCAGCCTCCACAGCGCCACCGCCGTCTGCGCCGCACTCTGCGTCGAACATGGTAAAGCGCTCGTCATCGGCACCACCGGCCACACCGACGAAGAGAAATCATCAATCGTAAATCTGAAATCTAAAATTCCAATCGTTTGGGCCAGTAACTATTCCACCGGAGTCAACACGCTCTTTTGGCTCACACGCAAGGCCGCTGAAATCCTCGGGCCGGATTTTGATTTGGAAGTGGTGGAAATGCATCACCGCCACAAAGTCGATGCCCCCAGCGGCACCGCCGCCACGCTCGGCGAAATTTTGCTAGAAGTGCGCGACCAACAAAAAGACGCCCTCCGCCACGGCCGCGAAGGCATCGTGGGCGCGCGCACCGACGAGGAAATCGGAATGCACAGCTTGCGCGGCGGCGACGTCGTCGGCGACCACACCGTCATTTATGCCGGCGCGGGCGAACGCCTCGAACTCACCCACCGCGCCGCTAGCCGCGAGACCTTCGCCAACGGCGCCCTCCGAGCCGCCCAATGGGCCACCGGAAAATCCGCTGGTCTCTACGATATGCAGGATGTTTTAGGGCTGAAATGAACACAGATATTCACGATGAACAGGATAATGAAAATCCTGAACATCTGTGTTTAATTTCTCTCGGTTCCAATCTAGGCAATCCCGTCACCAACATCCAAAACGCATTCAGCGAACTCAAAAAACTTTCCAACGTCCCCATCCAAAAATCATCTTTGTGGAAAAGCGCCCCCGTCGATTGCCCGCCCGATTCCCCTGATTTCATGAATGCCGCCATTGCTTTCGAGCCATTGGAAAATGAAACTCCTGAATCGCTGCTCACCAAACTCCAGCAAATCGAAATCCAATTCGGTCGCCAACCCAAAGCAATCTCAAACGAACCTCGCCCGCTTGACCTCGACCTCATCGCCTTCAAAAACCAAACGCGCTCAACCGAAACCTTGACCCTCCCGCACCCGCGTTTTCATCAACGCCGTTTTGTACTCGAGCCACTAAACGAAATCGCGCCGCTCGCCATTCTTCCCAATCAAACCCAATCCATCACCCAACTCCTCGCCGCGCTCGACACGAACGAAGCCCTCACTTTACACTCCGCCAATGGCTGACGACAACGCACCCGCTCCTCGCCGCTGGCATCGCGCCCTTGGCCCCGGCCTCATTACCGCCTGTGTCGTCATCGGCCCCGGTAGCATTCTCACTAGTTCCAAAGTCGGGGCGGAACACGGTTACAGTATGAGCTGGGTCGTTCTTGCTTCGGCGTTATTTATGCTGACGTTTATTCAAATGGCCGCGCGATTGGGCGTCGTGGCCAAGGAATCCCCCGGCCAACTTCTGGCCGATCGCGCCGGACGTTGGCTGGCGGTCTTAATCGGTGTTTCTATTTTCTTCGTCGCCTCCGCATTTCAATTTGGAAACAACCTTGGCATTCACAGCGCCTTTGAGGCGTACTTTCAATTCGATTACATTGTGCTCATTTTCAACGCGGCGGCCATCGCTTTTTTGTTTTTCTTCAAAAATATATATCGTGCCTTGGAAAAATTAATGATGGGGTTCGTGGGGTTAATGTTGCTCGCGTTTGCCGCTAACTTATTGTTTGCCAAACCCGATCCCACCGAATGGGCGCGTGGACTGGTGCCTAACGGCATCGGCTCGCTGGACCTTTCCGTGCTTGGTTTGGTGGGAACTACTTTTGCAATTGCGGCGGCGTATTTTCAAATTTATCTCGTGCGTCAAAAGGGCATCCAGCGCGAAGACTTGCCGTCGAGCCTCATTGATTCCCGCTTGGGCGTTCTGCTGATGGCGGCGATCACCCTGATGATTATGGGCACAGCCGCCGCCGCACTCAAAGGGATTAAGCTCGAGGGAGCCGCTGATGTGGCAATGCAACTAGAGCCGTTATTTGGGAGTTGGGGGAAAGCGCTGTTCTGCCTCGGGCTTTTTTCCGCTGCGTATTCCTCTTTCCTCATCAACTCAATGGTGGGCGGGTTTGTTCTCTCCGATGGCCTCGGGCTGGGCAGTGGGCCGGAAGATAAATGGCCGCGTTATTTGACAGCCGCGGTTCTGCTAATCGGCATGGGCGTGGCAATGTTCGTCATCAAAACCGGCACCAAACCCATGACGGCCATCGTGATGGCGCAAGCGGTGACCGTCATTGTCGCGCCACTTTTGGCCGCTGTTTTATTGTGGTTGTGCAATCGCAAAGATATTATGGGCAAAGACCGGAACGGACCGCTCATCAATGCCCTCGGCGTTGTGGGGTTTGTACTTCTCTTGGTGATGGCGGCGAATACCGCGGTTTATAAAGTGTGGCCGAAAGTTAGCGCGTGGCTGGGGTGAAATGCAGTTTCCGCTTGTCGCAAACTCGCTTTGCGCGAATGGTGGCGTTGTGCCGTCTGTAAAGATCACCGCCGAAACCATCCGGCAAATGAAAGGCCGCGAGCCCATCGCCGCGCTCACGGTCTACGATTATCCCATGACGCGCATGCTCGATGAATGCGGCGTGCCTTTGCTGCTTGTCGGTGATTCCCTTGGCATGGTAGTGCTCGGATTGCCCGATACCACCGGCGTGACAATGGCCGATATGGAACACCACACCCGCGCCGCCGCCCGCGCCCAACCGCGCGCACTGCTCGCCGCCGATTTGCCCAAAGGCAGCTACGAAACCATCGACGATGCCGTGGCCAATTCCCGGCGACTCATTGATGCCGGCGCGGAAGCAGTGAAAGCCGAAGGAGGCACCGTCATTCAACCGCAAGTAGAGGCAATCCTCGCGGCGGGCATTCCCTTTCTCGGCCACATTGGGATGCTCCCCCAAAATGTAAAAGCTGAGGGAGGCTACAAAGTAAAAGGCAAAACTGAAGCTGAACAGGAAGCCATCCTGTGCGATGCCAAAGCCTTGGACAACGCCGGCGCATTCGCTGTGGTACTCGAATTGGTGGCCCCCGCCGTGGCCGCTGAAATTTCAAAAACAATTTCCATCCCCACGATCGGCATTGGTGCGGGCACCGAATGTGATGGGCAGATTTTGGTGACCACGGATTTGTGGGCTACTTCGCCCGATTACATTCCCCGCCACGTGCAGCCCAACATGCAAGTGCCTGTCGAAATGCGGCGCGCGATTACTGATTGGAAAAATTTAATTAACACCACAGAGGCACAGAGAACACAGAGCGAATAAATCTCTGTGGCCTCTGTGGTAAAAAATGAAAAAACTAACGCACATCAACGCCAAAGGGGAAGCCAAGATGGTGGATGTCTCCGCCAAGCCCATGCAGCAACGCGCTGCCACCGCTCGCGGGGAAATCCGAATGGCGAAGGATACCCTTCGATTGATTCAGCGCGACAAGATTGCCAAAGGCAACGTGCTGGCCACCGCGCGTATCGCGGGCATCCAAGCCGCCAAGCGCACGGGCGATTTGATTCCGATGTGTCATCCGTTGCCGATCAACCATTGCGAAGTGAATTTTGAATTTCCTAAAGCAGGAAACGCGATCATCATCACGGCTACGGCCAAAGTGACGGCGCAGACGGGGGTGGAAATGGAGGCGCTCACGGCGGTGAATCTCGCCGCGTTGACGATTTATGATATGTGCAAGGCGGTCGATAAAAAGATGCGCATCACGAATGTGAAATTGGTTTCAAAAACTAAACAATGAAAATACAGGTGGGAATTATCACGGTGTCCGACCGCGCGTCGGCGGGAGAATATGAAAATCTCGGAGGCCCACTTTTGGCCGAAGCTGCCGATGGCTACGGCTGGGCGGTGCTCGCCGAGACAGTCGTGCGAGACGAAGTGGAACAAATCCAACGCGCCATCCGCGAGCAGATTGCAAAGGGCTGCCACCTCGTGCTCACCACCGGCGGCACTGGCGTGGCCCCGCGCGATGTCACAGCCGAAGCCGTGCGGGAAATCGCCGACCGCGAGCTTCCTGGCTTCGGCGAAGTGATGCGGCTGGAGTCATTAATAATCACAAAAAACGCCAT
>DQLO01000256.1 GCA_015660155.1 Verrucomicrobiota bacterium | reverse complement strand
GCAAATATTATTTTCTCGCCGCCGCCGATAGCCTCATCGAAAAACGCGGCAACAGTTGGAAGATCGGCAAGACCCTCAAGCTCACGCTCGATTCGCCGGACGCACCCATTCTGCGCGAGGGCGCGAGCGGCAAGGAACTCCTCGTGCCCATCACCGTGCGCGGCAAGGCGATCATTCGCGCCAAGTACGAATGGGATTTGAATTAGATTTTATAAACTGAAACACAAATAATTTTTACTATGAAAAAACTGACTCTACTTACCGCTGCATTATTGGCCGGCCTCGTCCACGGCGCGCCCGCACCGAAGCAAAGCGATTATTACACGTTCACGCGTGTGCCCATTCCGGCCGATGTTTCGCTGGAGGCCAGCGGCCTCGCGATGTTGCCCAACGGCAAACTCGCGGTCAGCACGCGCCGCGGCGATATTTTCACCGTCAGCAATCCGCTCGGCAAGGCGGACGACATGAAACTGAAGCTCTACGCGAGCGGCTTGCACGAGCCGATTGGCATCCACTGGAACAACGGCTGGCTGTACGCCACGCAGCGCTGCGAAGTGACGCGCATCAAGGACGAAGACGGCGATGACCGCGGTGACATCTTCGAGACGGTCAGCGATGGCTGGGCCATCACCGGCGATTATCACGAATACGCGTTTGGTTCGCAGTTCGACAAGGACGGCAACATGTGGGTGGTGCTGTGCCTCACCGGTTCGTTCAACAGCAACACGCCCTATCGCGGCTGGTGCGTGCGCGTGAATAAAAAGGGCGAGATGATTCCCACCGCCAGCGGCATCCGCAGCCCCGGCGGCATCGGGCTCAATCATCTCGGCGATGTTTTTTATGCGGACAATCAGGGCCCGTGGAATGGCTCGAGCTGCATAAAGCATCTTACCCCCGGCTCATTTCAAAGCCATCCCGCCAGTTACAAATGGTGGAACCTGCCACTGGTGCAAAAGCATATGGGCTCCAAGCCGCCCGTCATACCCAATAGCGATAGCCGCATCCCCAAGGAACGTGAGCGGGTGAAGGAATACGTGCCGCCCGCCTGCGTGCTGCCCCACGGTAAGCTCGGCAAATCCACCAGCGGCTTCGCCTTCGCGAGCAACGACAAGTTTGGCCCCTTCAAAAACCAACTGCTCGTTAGCGACCAAAGCCACTCCAACGTGAGCCGCGTGATTTTGGAAAAAGTAAACGGCGTGTATCAGGGCGCGGCGATTCTGTTCATGACCGGCTTCGGCTCCGGCAACATCCCATCGTTTTATCACGAAAGCGGCGCGCTCTTTGTGGGCGGCTCCGACCGCGGCTGGGGCGCGCGCGGCGGCAAACGCTTCGCGCTCGACCGCGTGAACTGGACTGGCAAAGTGCCCTTCGAGGTGCACGAGATGCGCGCCAAGTCTGACGGCTTTGAACTGACCTTCACCCACGAAATCGACCCCAAAACCGCTGGCGACGTGGCCAGCTATTCCATGAAGGCGTGGACCTACATCCTCCGCGCCCAATATGGCAGCCCCGAAGTCGACCACGCTACTCCGAAAATCCTCAGCGCCACCGTCGCCAAAGACAACCGAAGCGTCCGCCTAAAAATCGAAGGCCTCGTAAAAGGTCACGTGCATCACTTGATCTCCAACGGCGTCCGCTCCAAAGCCGGACTCCCGCTCCTGCACCCCAACGCCTACTACACGCTCAACGAAATCCCGGCCAAGTAATCCGGAAATGAATTCAGAAGCCCGTGCCAGCAACGGCGCGGGTTTTTATTTGGAGTTGAGATATCCCTTCGCGATCACTTCGCCGAGTTGCACGATGCCTTCAGTGGTGATGACAAGTTTCTTTTCCTGCGGGGGCAGGTTAAAGGCTTTGAGGTGAATGAAGCCGGAATCAGCTGCTGCGGCTTTGGCCATGTCGGCGACCACATCGAGATTGTTTAAGCGTTCGACATCGGTGGGCGGTTGCTGGCTGACGTACCATTTGAGTTTTGGCTGCCCAAGATCCTTGCGGCTTTGGGCGATGATGGTCTGCACGCGTTTGGCGGCTTCCTTGCGGTAGGGGTGAAATGACATGTCGTTTTCGCCCAAGTGATAGAAAATGCCAGCTAGCTCCACCTCATGGCCTTTGGATTCCAGTTCTTTAACCGCTTCCTTGATGAAGCTGATAAATTTTGGATACAGGTGGCGGCTCTTGGCCATGCTGCCTTCAGGCGTCCAGTCGATGATTTGCGAGCCGCTGTGGGTAAACTTCGCAATGGCGATGTTGCCGGCTACCTTCCCTTGCAGAGTGTGAGCGAAGCTCAGTTCAGGCCCGAAGGTATCGTAGTAACCGGTGAGCCCCAGTGGTTCCCAGCCTTGGGAAACCTTGTATCCGCCGCCGAGATGATATTTGTAGGCGATCTTTGGGTTGTCTTTGAGTAAATCCCCTTTGCCCTTGAGTTCTTTTAGTTCCTGCACAAAGGCGCGTTCGCCCTCCATGTTGCGATGGCCGGCCAAGACAAACAGCTTCACCTTACTGCCTTTTTTGTACGGCCATTTTTTTAAGGGGCGTGGTTGGTCGAACTTCAATCCAATCGTTCGCAGATAGGCGGTGGCGTAGTTTTCACCGTGTTGCAACTGGCCAAGCGTGCCGTAATGATAATGAAGCCCCACTGGCCGTCCGATTTCCGCACCCACATGCGAGGTGGGCACATATTCAGCGCGCGGATCGGCGTTGGTCACCTCGCGCTGGCCGAGGCTGATGGCGTACATGCGCGGGCGGAGGTCCATGCCCCAAATAGTCTTGGTACAGAGTTCACCGATGTAGAATTTCAGCTCAGGCGTCTTGAGGTCGCGCCGCCATTTGGCCAAAAAGTTTTTCAGGTTTTTGCCGTAGCTGGGCATGTAATCCTTATTGAACATATCGTTCTCACCCTGATGCCACATGAAACCCTCAAGGCGGTATTTGATTTTGCGCTTGTCCAGATCGGTCAGTGCGGTACGGATGGTTTTCAGTGCCAAGGGATACATCTTGAAACCGATGGGCTCATCAGGATTCCAGTCTCCGCCCAGATGCGTGCCGCCTGCAGCCACCTTGATAATGGCAATGGGCGCCTTGATGTGGCCGGTGACCTTGCGAGCGAAGCTGAGTTCTGGGCCCACCACGTTATTGACGTGCTTCAATGG
>DQLO01000243.1 GCA_015660155.1 Verrucomicrobiota bacterium | reverse complement strand
GCCGCGCGTGGAAACCCCCACCGTCGCCGAAGCCAAGGCGCGCGCTGCGCACGATGCCAAGGTGAAGGCGCTGCAAGCAAAAGTGAATGGCGCGGGAAAGAGCACTGATTCGCAAAAACAACTAGCCAAGGAATTGGCCGCGTTGAAAAAGAAACGGCCGCGTGCGACCACTTCGCTGGTGATGCGCCAGCGTAATTCGCCGCGCAAGACGTTTCGCTTTGTGAAAGGCAACTTCACGCGGCCCTCGGAGGAGGTGCAACCGGGCGTGCCGGCGGTGCTGCATGCATTTCCAAATCAGGAAAAAGCCAATCGACTGGACTTTGCTCGCTGGGTGGGCAGTCGCGAAAATCCGCTGCTTGCGCGCGTGACGGTGAATCGAATGTGGCAGCATCATTTCGGCGTGGGGTTGGTGCAAACGGAAAACGACTTCGGGACGCAAGGCACACCGCCCACGAATCACGCATTGCTGGATTGGTTGGCCACGGAATTTATGCGCGCGAGTTGGAGCCGCAAGGCGATCCATCGGCTGATGGTCACCTCGGCCACTTACCGCCAATCCTCCAAGCGCCGCGCTGACCTCACCCGAAGTGACCCGTACAATCGGTTGGTCGGCCGGCAAACGCGGCTGCGATTGGAGGGCGAAATTATTCGCGACAACGCGCTGACCATCAGTGGGTTGCTCAGCCGCAAGATGGGTGGCCCCGGCGTGTTCCCACCGCAACCCGATGGCTGCATGAACCTCGGCCAACAGAAAAAAACGTGGCGGACGAGCAAGGGCTACGACCGCTTTCGTCGCGCGGTTTACACTTACCGCTGGCGCGCCACGCCGCATCCGGCGCTGAAAGTTTTTGACACGCCCGATGCCTTTGCCGCTTGCACGCGGCGCTTGCGCTCGAATACTCCGTTGCAGGCATTGACGCTGCTCAATGACCCTGCGTATTTTGAAATCAATGTGGGCTTCGCGCGTCGAATTCTCAAGGAAGGGCAGGGGAGTGATACCCAAAAAATGCGCTTCGCCTTTCGCCTGTGCCTCGCTCGCGAGCCCGATGCGGCGGAAATCAAAATCCTGTCCGGCGTGTTGCAGCGCGAACTGGCGGCCTTCACCCAAACCCCAGCCGAGGCGGCGGTCCTGCTGAAGGGGCACGAAACGGACGGGTTACCCAAACCGGAATTGGCCGCGTGGACGATGGTGGCGCGGGTGCTGATGAACACTGACGAAACGATTACGCGAGAATGACGGCCAACACAAACAATCTGCAATCGCAAACGCGTCGGCATTTCTTTGGCCAATGCGGGATGGGGCTGGGCTCCATTGCGTTGGCTTCGATGATGGACGAACGGGCGATGGCGAATCCGTTTGCGCCGAAGCAACCGCATTTTCCGCCCAAGGCGAAGAATGTGATTTTCCTGTTCATGGCCGGTGGTCCGTCGCATTTGGATTTGTTCGACTGGAAACCGGAACTCAAGAAGCGGCACGGCCAATCCATTCCGGAATCGTTCACCAAGGGCAAGCGATTTGCGTTTATGAACAGCTCGTTCAAGGACGCCAATAAATTGCAGGGCACCATTCGCGATTTCAAACAGCACGGCCAATGCGGCATGTGGGTGAGCGAATGTTTCCCGCACATCGCCACGGTGGCGGATGAGTTGACGCTGGTGCGCACGTGCAAAACCGAGCTGTTCAATCACGCGCCGGCGAAACTTTTCATGAACACCGGCACGGGACTTTTTGGCCGGCCGAGCATGGGGTCGTGGGTCACCTACGGCATCGGCACTGAATCGCGTGATTTGCCGGGGTTCATGGTGTTGCAATCGGGCCCGCGCGGGCCGCGGGGCGGCGGCGTCAATTGGGCGAGCGGTTTTTTGCCGACTTCATTTCAGGGCGTTCCGTTGCGCGGGAATGGCGACCCCATTTTGAACTTGGCCAGCCCCAAGGGCATTGATGCCGTTCGCCAGCGGGAATCCATTGACGCCGTGCGCGCGCTGAATCTCAAGCGCGCGATGGAAACGGGCGACCCGGAAATCCAAACGCGCATCGCCAGCTACGAAATGGCGTACCGCATGCAGACCAGCGCGCCGGAATTGATCGACATTAAAAGCGAAAGCAAAGCCACGCTGGATCTTTACGGCGCGGAACCCGGCAAGGCGAGCTTTGCCAACAACTGCCTATTGGCGCGGCGGTTGGTGGAACGCGGCGTGCGGTTCGTGCAGCTTTACCACACCAACTGGGATTCGCACGGCGGCCCGAATGAAACGTTGACCAAAGATTTTGACAAAGTGACCAAAGACGTCGACCAACCGTGCTCCGCGCTCATCCGCGATCTCAAGGCGCGCGGATTGCTTGACGACACGCTCGTGATTTGGGGCGGTGAATTTGGCCGCACGCCCATGAGCGAAAAACGCGCCACGCCCGGGCGCAATCATCACATCGACGCCTTCAGCATGTGGTTCGCCGGCGGCGGCATCAAGCCCGGCAACCTCGTGGGCGAGACCGACGAATTCGGCTTTGGCGCGATCACCGCAGAACACCACGTCCACGACCTCCACGCCACCATTTTGCACCAACTGGGAATCGATCACGAACACCTCACCTTCCGCTTCCAAGGCCGCGACTTTCGGTTAACGGATGTCGAAGGCAAAGTCATCAAGGAAATGCTGGCGTGATGAGCGTTGTCGCCCAATGCATTGAGGGTTTGCCTTTGCCAAAAAACGAGCCCGTGTTGGTGGCCGTTTCGGGCGGGGCGGATTCAATGGTGCTGCTGCAAACATTGCGAGACCGCAACATTGTGGTGGCGCATTTCAATCATCAATTGCGCGGTGAAGCCTCGGATGCTGACGAGCAACTCGTCAAACACACGGCGAACGAGTTGGGTGTGAAATTCGTGATGGGGCGATGGAATTCGGATGAAGACGCCATCCGTCAACACGGACTCGAAAAGGCTGCGCGCGAAGCGCGGTTGGCATTCCTCGCGAACGCCGCGCGACAGCACCAATGCCATTGGGTGATCATGGGGCATCACGCGGATGATCAGGTGGAAACATTTTTCTGGCGACTCTTGCGCGGGGCGGGCGGCACTGGCTTGGGCGGGATGGTGACGGCGGCCTCGTTCCCGGGGCATTCGGATTTGCAAATCGCACGGCCGTTGTTGGAATTGCGGAAGGCGGAAATTTTATCGTACGCCAAAGCCGAAGGCATTTTGTTTCGCGAGGATGAAAGCAACGCCAATCCGGCCCATTTGCGCAATCGCATTCGCAATCGATTACTGCCGCTGTTGCGCGATGAGTTTCATCCGGAAACAGATTCGGCTGTCCTTCAATCGATGGGACTTCTGAGCGCGGATGCGGATTGCGTAAAAGCCTTGGCGACGAAATGGTTGGCAGCGGAAGCGCCGCAACCCTTTAACCAACTCCATCCGGCGTTGCAGCGACAAGTGATCTGGCATCAACTCATCGCGCACGGCGTGGAGCCGGGGCATCAGCTGATCGAACACCTTCGTCAGCGTTCGGATCATTCGAATTCACTGAGCCCCACCCAAACCGTCCGGCGCGCCGCCAACGGCCAACTGCATTTGAGCAAACTCATCCGGGATGAACGCCCAGTTGAGTCAACCGAATGGAAGTTGCAATCGGGCTGGAACGAATCGGCTTTTGGTGGAGCCACGCTTCGCTGCCGCGCGGGCGCAAGGGAGCGAGCCGAGGCTGGGCCGGGGGTGGAGTTTTTTGATGCGGATCGAGTCGGTGAGCGAGTAGTTCTGCGGCATTGGCGGGCGGGGGATCGTTTCCAACCCATCGGGCTGGGGCAGTCGGCAAAGCTGCAAGACCTGTTTACCAACGCCAAAGTGCCCGCGCTGGAGAAGCGCGCGCGCGTCATTGCCTGTGCGGCGAGCGGTGAAATTTTCTGGGTTCAAGGGCTGCGGATTGGGGAAATGGCCAAGATTCGCCCCGAAACAAGCCGGTTTTTGGAATGGCGATGGATGCCCGTTAAACTTGCCTAAGGGTTTGCCCAAGCCTGATTTCTGTGATAAGCTTGCCTTTCGCGAATGGAAGAAAAAGACCCCAATACGACCGAGCGCTCGATGAAGCCGTGGATAATTTACCTCGTCATCTTCGGCGCAATTTTTGTGCTGCTCACGCTGAATACTGATCCCAAAAAGGGAGAAGAGCAGAAGATGGACTATCGTGAGTTCAGGGAATTGCTTGATGCAAACCTGATTGTGGAGGCAAACATCAAGTACTCTCAAGCCACTGATTTGCGTAAAATTAGCGGGATCATCGCCAAAACTAATTCGGCGGGCGAAGCCATATTAGAACCCGGAAGCAAAAATGCCAAACACGGCGATCGCTTTACTTTTGAGTCGTACATCCCCAAAGATCACGAGGCTGAAATTCTCACCTCGCCCAACATCACGCAGGAACGCGAGAGCACCTTGCTGATGAGCTTCCTGCTTACAATCCTTCCGTTTTTGATCATCGTTTTATTCATCTACTTTTTCTTCATCCGCCAAATCAAAATGGCGGGGAAGGGCGCGATGAACTTCGGCAAAAGCAAAGCTCGGATGATGAGCAAGGACAAAAACAAGATCACCTTTAAGGACGTGGCCGGCGTGGAGGAAGCCAAGGACGAAGTCAGCGAGCTGGTGGAATTTCTGAAGGACCCAAAAAAATTCCAGAAACTCGGCGGTCGTATTCCGAAGGGCATCCTGATGGTCGGCGCGCCCGGCACGGGCAAAACGCTGCTGGCCAAGGCCATCGCCGGCGAAGCGGATTCGAGTTTCTTCAACATCAGCGGCTCGGATTTTGTGGAAATGTTTGTGGGTGTGGGTGCCAGTCGTGTGCGTGATATGTTTGAGCAAGCGCGCAAAAGCACTCCGTGCCTCGTCTTCATTGATGAAATTGACGCCGTGGGACGCCACCGCGGCCACGGCCTCGGCGGCGGAAACGACGAACGCGAGCAAACGCTCAACGCGCTGTTGGTGGAGATGGATGGTTTCGATACTCAAGATGGCATTATTATTATTGCCGCCACCAACCGTCCGGACGTGCTGGATCCCGCCTTGTTGCGGCCCGGACGTTTTGACCGCCAAATCACCGTGAGCCTTCCGGATGTGCGCGGGCGCGAGGCGATTCTCAAGGTTCACGCAAAAAAGGTGAAGCTCGGCAAGAAGGTGGATCTCTCCATCATCGCGCGTGGCACGCCTGGCTATTCCGGCGCGGAGTTGGCCAATCTTCTAAACGAGGCCGCGTTGCTGGCGGCGCGTCGCAACAAGAAACGCATTGGCATGGTTGAGCTGGAGGAATCCCGCGACAAAGTCCGCTGGGGCCGCGAGCGCCGCAGTATGGCGATGACCGAGGAGGACAAAAAACGCACCGCCTGGCACGAAGCCGGCCACGCGATTATCAATGTACTGCTGGAGCACTGTCATCCGCTGCACAAGGTGACCATCATTCCACGCGGGCAATCGCTCGGTTCCACCATGAGTTTGCCCAAAGATGATGTGCTGAACTATCACCGCCTCGAAATGCTCGATACCATTTGCATGACGATGGGCGGGCGCATTGCGGAGGAAATGTATTCGGGCGACGTGTCCTCCGGCGCAGCGGGCGACATCAAGCAAGCCACCAAAATGGCGCGTGCGATGGTTTGCCAATTCGGCATGAGCGACAAGCTCGGCATGGTGATGTATGGCGGCGAGAATGAGTATGTTTTCCTCGGGCGCGATATGGCGCAAAGCAAGGATTACAGCGAAGACACCGCGCAAATGATTGATTCCGAGATGATGCGCATCACGCGGGAATCCTACGAACGTGCCGAGAAGCTCATTAGAGAAAACCGCGACAAGCTCGATCTGATCGCCGAGTGCCTGCTCGAATACGAAACCCTCGACGGCAAGCAGGTGGAAGAAATTGTACGTACCGGGAAATTTACCCCGCCGAAAGACAAGGGCAAAGGCGGTGACGGGCCGACTGGAGAGGAAGCTTCCACGCCATTGTCCGACGACAAGCTCCAGAAAAAATCTACCGACGAGGACGGGGGCCTCGGCAACACTCCCGCACCCGCGCCCGCCTAACACTGGTTATGAAGATTGCCCCCTCGCTTCTGGCGGCGGATTTCGGAAAGTTCCAGCAAGAGGCCGCTCGCGCCGAGCGCGCCGGTGGCGACTGGCTGCACCTCGATGTCATGGACGGCCATTTCGTGCCAAACATTTCTTTTGGGCCCGACGTCGTGAAAGCCTTGCGGCCAAAAAGCAAAATGTTTTTTGATGTGCACTTGATGTGTTCGCGTCCGGAAATCCTCATCGAACCCTTTGCCAAAGCGGGCGGCGAACAAATAATCATTCACGCCGAATTGGATCAAAAAGTGAATGACCTCATTTGGCAAATTCGCAATCTCAATCTCAAAGTCGGCCTTGCCGTCAACCCGCCCACCTCCATCGCCGCCACCGAACCTTACCTCGACAAGATTGATCTGTTGCTGGTGATGACTGTAAACCCCGGCTTCGGCGGCCAATCCTTCATGGGAGAATGCCTCCCCAAGGTGCAGCAAGCGTGGGAATGGCGTCGTCAGCGCGGACTCGGTTATCGCATTCAGGTGGACGGCGGGGTGGACCTCACCACCGCCGCCGAGTGCGCGCGCGCGGGCGCGGATACTTTTGTGAGTGGCACGGCTCTCTTCAGCAAACGCAATATGAAACAAGCCGTGACGCGAATGCGTGCCGCCGTTGAAAAAAATCGCAAACGCAACTGATGGCGGCACAACAATCCAACATCAAGTTTGGCACTGACGGTTGGCGGGCAGTCATGGCGGAGGATTTTACTTTTGCCAATGTGCGCGCCGTGGCGCAAGCCACTGCGGATTATTTTCGCCGCCGCAAAACCCGCACCACGCGCAAACGTATCGTGGTGGGGTATGACCGGCGTTTTTTATCGGACGAATTTGCAATGACCGTCGCCGAGGTGTTGGCGGGTAACGGCTTCGAAGTGATTCTCACCAACACGCCCACACCCACACCGGCGGTGTCGTGGGCGGTCAAGGCGGGGCAGGGGAGGGCGGGGGTGATGCTTACCGCCAGTCATAATCCCGCGCGCTTCAACGGCTACAAACTCAAGCTCGACCACGGCGGCCCGGCCGATCCGGAAACGTGCCTTGGCGTTGAGGCGCTCATTGGAAAGCATCCCGTGCGCGCGATGCCATTCAAGAAGGCGCACTCACGGAAACTAATTCGTGTGGAGGATATTCGCCCGCGCTATTATCGGGCCTTGCGGAAGTTGGTAGATTTCAAACTCATCGCCAAAAGCGGTTTGCGTTTTGGGCACGAGGCGTTGTTTGGAGTTGGGGCAGGGTGCTTCGAGGAATTGCTGGAGGGCACCAATTGCGAAGTCACCACCTTCAATGGCGCGCATGATCCGAACTTTGGTGGCATCAACCCCGAGCCCATCGCGCGCAACTACACGGCCACCGCGGAGGCGCTTCGGCGCAAGCCGGTAGATTTTTGTTTGGTCACCGATGGCGATGCCGACCGCATTGGCGGGATGGACGGCCGGGGTAACGCGCTCACCACGCACCAGATTATTTGCCTTCTGCTCGAGCATTTTATTTTGCGTCGGCAAGGGCGGGGGAGGGTGGTGAAAGCGCTCACCACTACTTCAATGGTTGATGTTATTTGCGGCCGTTACGATCTCGAACTCACCGAGACTGGCGTGGGGTTCAAATACATTTGCGAGGAAATGCTGCGCGGCGACGTGATGCTCGGCTTTGAGGAAAGCGGCGGCGTGGGATTCCCAAACCACATTCCCGAGCGTGACGGCTTGTTGGCGGGCCTGATGATGCTCGAACTGCTCGCGATGGAAAAACAACCGCTCACCAAACTGCTGGCTCGATTGGACAGCGAATATTCACCGCACCGTTATGGCCGCCTCGACTCCCATTTCCCGCTGGAAAAGCGCAGAGATCTCATGGGCCAATGCGCGGTGCATCCGCCCAAACAACTGCTCGGCTCGCCGGTGGAGCGGATGCAAACTTTTGATGGCGTGAAATTCACCGCTCGCAACGGTTGCTGGCTGATGCTGCGCGGCTCCGGTACCGAACCGATCCTGCGCATTTACGCCGAAGCTCCCACCGAGGCCGGCGTGGCGCAGTTACTGGAACAAGGCCAAAACCTCGCGCGCGCCTCGCTCCGATAGCAATTTTCTTTTCATTACGCAATTTGCGGGTATCGTCTCGCGGACGCGTTTGAAGGTTTCAAGGATGGATCCAAAATACATAAGAAATTTTAGCATCATTGCCCACATCGACCACGGGAAAACCACGTTGTCGGATCGGCTGCTTTCGTCCACCAACACGGTGAGCGATCGCGAGATGGAAGATCAGCTGCTCGACTCGATGGACCTCGAGCGCGAGCGCGGCATCACTATCAAGGCGCATCCGGTGACGATGATGTACACCGCCAAGGACGGGCACGAGTACGAGCTGAACCTCATCGACACGCCGGGGCACGTGGATTTTTCCTACGAAGTTTCCCGCAGCCTCAGCGCGTGCGAAGGCGCGCTGCTCATCGTCGATGCCGCGCAAGGCGTCGAAGCGCAGACGGTTGCCAATGTGCACCTCGCCAACCGGCAGGGGCTTGAGATCATTCCGGTCATCAACAAAATTGATTTGCCGCACGCCGATGTGGCCAATGCCATCAAGCAAATCGAGGACGTGCTCACCATCCCCGGCGAACACGCCATCCCGTGCAGCGCCAAGGAAGGCATCGGCATCGAGGATATTTTAGAGGCCATCGTGGAACTCGTGCCAGCGCCCAAGCCCACCGCGGGCGGCAAACTCCAAGCGCTTGGGTACGATTCAGTTTACGATCCGTACAAAGGCGTCATCATTCACGTGCGGGTTTTCGATGGGGAACTGCGGCCCGGAATCCGGGTGCGCATGCATCATTCGCAAAAAACCATCGAGGTAAAAGAGGTCGGCAGCTTCAACCCCAAGCCCTACACACGCGACCGCCTCGGCCCGGGTGAGACGGGGTATTTCACCGCCAACATCCGCAGCCCGCGTGATGTGAAAATGGGCGACACCATCACCGATCCCACCGATCCCGCGCCCATTTTGCCCGGCTTTAAAGAAGTGCAACCGATGGTGTTTAGTGGCATTTACCCTATCAACTCCGTTGATTTCGAAAGCCTCAAGGGGAGTCTCGCCAAGTTGCAGCTCAATGACCCCGCGTTTGTTTACCAACCCGAAAGCTCGGTAGCGCTTGGCTTCGGATTTCGTTGCGGTTTTCTTGGCTTGTTGCATTTGGAAATCATCCAGGAACGTTTGCGGCGCGAGTTCGACATGGACATCATCGCGACTTACCCCAGCGTGATTTACCAGATAGTGCTAACCGATGGCTCCAAGGTGGAAGTCGACAATCCCGCGCACATGCCCGATCCCTCGATCATTAACTGGATTGAGGAACCCATCGTTCGATACTTCATCATTTGCCCCAACGAAAACATCGGCGACATGATGAACCTCATCGGTGATAAGCGCGGCTTGCTCGAACACACCGAGACCCTCGACACCACCCGCGTGATGCTCGAGGGCACACTACCGTTGAACGAAATCCTGATTGACTTTCACGACCGCATCAAGAGCATCACCCGTGGCTACGGCAGTATGGATTACGAACCCGCCGGATACCTCCAAGCCGATATGGTGAAACTCGATATGATGGTGAACGGCGAGGGCGTGGACGCCTTCTCCAGCATCGTACACCGCGACAAAGCCACCGCCCGCGGCCGCTCGCTGGCCGCCAAGTTGAAGGAAGTCATCCCGCGCCAACAATACAAAGTCGCCATCCAAGGTGCCATCGGCGGCAACGTCATTGCGCGCGAAACCATCGGCGCCATGCGTAAAGACGTCACCGCCAAATGCTACGGCGGCGACATCAGCCGCAAACGCAAATTATTAGACAAACAGAAAAAGGGCAAAAAACGAATGAAAGCCATCGGCTCAGTCAACATCCCGCAAGATGCTTTCATTAAGGTGCTCAAAGCATAAGGCATTGATATGACAAAAAATTGGCGCTGGTTCATTTCCAAAACCCTCCGCGACGCCGTGGAGCTGCACAATCAAGTCATCAAACTGCTCGCCGCCCAGTGCGATTTGCTGAAGCCCTCGCGCGTGGAAGAGCTCGAAAAGGCACTGGCCGCACTTCAAGACAAGCTCACCGGCCCCGTTGACAAAGCGGCCGTGCTCGATGAAATGGACGCAATGATGATCGTCGCCGATCGCGTGCTGTTCCCGTACCCAGATCCAAAGGCACGCGATTGGGTGGAGATGCTCCTCGTCGTAGCCGTGCTCGTCCTAGCATTCCGTACGTTCTTTTTCCAACCCTTCAAAATCCCAACCGGCTCGATGCAACCCACACTCTACGGCATCACCATCGAAAACCTGATGGATTTTCAAGGCACCGGCAAAGTGGAGCAGGGGATATTGACCGCCAATGCACCCACCTTTCAGCCGCAACACATCGGGCGAACCGTCACCTTCGCCAACGGCAAGCAGGCCGCTATCACTCACTTCAAAGACGACCAACACGTAGAACTTTCATCCTCCAATGCTGTGGATGAACAGAAATTCACCGTGTCGTTCAACCTGCCCGGAACCGGCGACACGACGGATAAATTACGGGGCTATTCATATCACTCACTACAAGCCAAGGGCAATTGGAAGCTGGAAACAATCAACCCACCCAAATCCGTTATCCCGCTCATCAGCCGACAGATTCTGGTTTTCAAGGATTTGGACACCGGCAAAACATTTGAGAAATCCGAATGGTTCCCACCCTTAAATTCGCACCAACAACCCGTCCTCGGAGGCGCGGCCACCGCTAACTACGGGCAACCCCGTGTTGGCGATGAGTTTTCCAAAGGTGATTTTGTTTACAAAATGAGAGTCAAAACCGGCGACCATTTATTTGTGAACCGCATCACCTTCAACTTCCGTCGCCCACGACGTGGTGATATTTGCGTCTTCAGCACCAAAGGTGTTCCGGTGACAGGCGATGCCAATGCACCTGAAATCTTTTACATCAAACGACTCGTTGCGCTGGGCAACGAATCCATTTCTATTGGCCGCGATCGGCATATCCGAATTGATGGCAGACGTGTGGATTCCAATGATCCTGGATTCGAGTTTCTATATAATTTCCCAATCGAGTTCATTGTTGTGGACGATAAAGTTGAAGGATTTCCCTCATATCCAGTAGTGGATTCTGTTTTTTCCGGCCACGTCAACAACACCCATCCGGGAGGATTAGCGAGACTTTTCCCGGACCACCGATCCATCCTTAAAATGAAGCCCGAACATTATTTGATGTTTGGCGACAACACCATCAATAGCTCCGACTCGCGCACCTGGGGCCAACTACCGATGCGCAACGTCATCGGCAAATCCTCCTTCGTCTACTGGCCGCCACTATCCCCAAGATTCGGCTGGAGCCACCGTTAACCCCAAATTCAACAATTCCACCAATCGGCAATCTTTCGCACAATATATGTTATATGCAGTTCCGGTCGATGTGCATATGTGAGGGTTTTAGGCCCTGTATATTTGAAGGTATTGATCTGCGGCTTTTGGCCATGAAAAATCCTGTCTCATACCGCGCTCACGCGCGACTCCCATTCCTTGATCGTCACAAAACATTTTGAGGGCGCGCTGGACTGCAACCATTAATTGCGGCACCTCAAAGCGATCGTAACGAATTCCATTGCCCTTGGCCTGGCTGAAATCAGTGATGCTGTCCTTGAGCCCGCCGACGGCATGGACGATGGGGATTGTGCCGTAGCGGAGGCTGTAAAGTTGATTGAGGCCACAAGGCTCGAAACGGGACGGCATTAGGAAGAAATCCGCACCGGCTTCTATTTTGTGCGAAAGGGATTGGTCGTAACCGATTTCGACTCCGACACGGTTGGGGAATTTGGCACGAAGTTGAAGCAGCATTTCCTCCAAAGCCTCATCGCCGGAGCCCAACAAAACAAATTGAAAACGATTGTCCGGCAGCAACTCTGTAAGTGCTTCGACCATTTGACCAATGCCTTTTTGTTCCGCCAAGCGCGACACCACTGCCAATAGAGGCAAGCCTTCATCGGGTAGACCAAATATTTTCATCAAATGTTTTTTGCACGTTGCCTTGCCCGAAAGGTTATCCACGTCGTATTCGGCGGCTAAATGCGGATTCCCTTGTGTGCGCCACTCAGCGTAATCCACGCCATTGAGAATTCCGGTGAGGCGGTCTTGGCGTTTTAGCAATTCTCCGCTGAGCCCCTCGCCAAATTCTTCGGTGAGAATTTCCCGTGCATATTGCGGGCTCACAGTGGTGATGGCATCAGCATAATGCAGGCCAGTCTTCATAAAATTCAGGTTCCCAAAATGTTTCGGGCCGCGTGAGTGAAAGAGCTTGGGCGAAAGATTGGTGAGGGCAAACCGATCCGGATCGCAAGAGCCTTGATACGCGAGGTTATGAATGCTGAAAATCATTCGCGTCGTGCCCTTCCCCGTCCCTTCCTTCAACAGCATCGCCACGATGGCGGTTTGCCAATCGTGTAAATGGGTCACATCAAAATCAGGAGACAAGCGCGCGACGGCTTTGCTGAAAAAGATGAATCGTTCCGGGTTGTCCAAGTAACCTTCCCCGTGTTCCATATACAGTCCGGGGCGATTGTAAAACGCATCGTTTTCCAGCAACAACACAGTGAGGTTTGGTGAGGGTTGGTGACACCACCAACGGCCGGTAAATTCGGCATTCCCCAAGGGCAAATCAAACTCGTCGCCGATAGTCTCCAAATCTGGGAATTGCTCGCGGATACCGCGATACAAGGGTGTGGCTACGGTCACTTCGTGGTTTTTCGCCAATGCGCCGGATAGCCCCGCAACCATGTCGGCCAAGCCGCCGGTTTTGGAGTACGGGAAAAATTCGCTGGCCGCCTGGAGGATGCGCATCTTCTCGTTAAGCGGGAATGCGGTCAGCGCGCAGATAGGAGTGCAGCGGCTCGGGAATGGCGATGGAGCCGTCGGCTTGTTGATGCGTTTCGATCAGCGCGACAAATAATCGCGCGAGCGCCACGCCGCTGCCGTTGAGAATGTGCGGCAGTTGATTGCCGCCCTGCTCTGCCTTGAAACGGGTTTTCATTCGGCGCGATTGAAAATCTTCGGTGTTGGAAACGCTGCTCACCTCAAGATAGCTCCCCTGCCCCGGCGCCCACACTTCGATGTCGTAGGTTTTGGCAGCGGCAAAACCCATATCGCCGCTGCTGAGCAAAAGCACTCGGTAGTGCAACCCAAGCAATTGCAAAACCTTTTCCGCGTTGGCGAGCATCGCTTCAAGTTCATCGTAGCTGGTTTCGGGCTTCACCACTTTGATGAGTTCCACTTTATCAAATTGATGCACCCGAATCATTCCCCGCGTGGCCACGCCGGCCGCACCGGCCTCGGCGCGAAAGCACGGACTGTAGGCGCAGTATTTCTTGGGCAACTCTTCTTCGCTGAGAATTTCGCCGCGGTGCAGATTAGCCACGGGAGCCTCGGCGGTGGGGATGAGGTAGCGTTTGCCAAGCGTTTCGCCATCGAGCCCTTCCTGCACGGCGTAGGCTTGATCGAGGAATTTCGGGAATTGCCCCACCCCTTCCATGCACTCCGCCTTTACCATGAATGGCGGACTGATCTCGGTATAGCCGTGCTCGTGAATGTGGAGGTCGAGCAGGAATTGAATCATCGCCCGCTCCAGCCGCGCGCCCCAACCGGTGTAGAGCAGAAAGCCGCTGCCGGCCAGTTTCGCGCCGCGCTCGAAATCAATGAGCTTCAGCGAATCGCATAAATCCAAATGGCCCTTCGGCTCAAAATCAAACGTCTGCTTTTCGCCTTCCACTTTCACTTCCGCATTGGCGCTTTCATCGCCGACGGGCACGCTTTCGTGGGCGAGATTCGGGAGGGTGAGAAT
>DQLO01000119.1 GCA_015660155.1 Verrucomicrobiota bacterium | reverse complement strand
CCAAGCCGCCCCGGCTGCCTTGTTCAAGACGGAGGGTGACCGAATGTTCGCCGCCTATTTCAAGCACGAAACCGATCGCATCGCCGCCCATTCCCTAAAGGACATCAAGACGCTCGAAGACTGGAACACGCGAAAGGTGCGGTATCGACGCGAGATGCACGAGATGCTGGGGCTCGATCCAATGCCGCCACGCACGCCGCTCAAGGCGACGGTCACCGGCAAATTGCAGCACGCAGAGTTCGAGGTTTGGAAAGTTCATTTCCAATCGAAGCCGGGACTGTACGTCACCGCCAATCTTTATGTGCCGAAAAATATTAAGAAACCCGCGCCGACAATTCTTTACGTGTGCGGCCACGGCCGCGTGAAAAAGGACGGCGTGAGCTACGGCAACAAAGTACACTATCAACACCACGGCATTTGGTTTGCGCGCAACGGCTACGTTTGTCTCGTCATCGACACACTGCAGTTGGGCGAAATCGAAGGCATCCATCACGGCACGTACAATCACGATATGTGGTGGTGGAATTCGCGCGGCTATTCCTCCGCCGCCGTGGAAGCGTGGAATTGCATTCGTGCGTTGGATTATTTGGAGACGCTGAAGTTCGTGGACAAGAAACGCTTTGGCGTCACCGGTCGCAGTGGTGGCGGCGCATACAGTTGGTGGATTTCCGTGCTCGACGAGCGCATCAAAGTTTCCGCGCCGGTGGCCGGCATTGCGGATTTGAAAAACCACGTCTACGCCGGCTTCCCCAACAGCGGCCGCCTCGCGCACGGAGTGGTGGAAGGGCATTGCGATTGCATGTTTCACGTGAACACGTACCGCTGGGATTTCGGCCAAGTCGCCGCGCTCGTCGCGCCGCGGCCGTTGATGATTCTCAACACGGACGATGACCGAATCTTCCCGCTCGATGGCGTGACGCGGGTGTTCAACGGAGCGCGTAAAATTTATGACCTCCACGGCGCGCGCGACAAGCTCGGCCTCGTCATCATTCCCGGAGGTCACAGCGATACGCAGCCACTGCGCGTGCCCGCCTTCAATTGGTTCAACCGCCATCTCAAAGGCGCGGAGCCACCGATCACCATCACCGCTGAAAAACTTTTTGAACCGGAACAATTGAGGGTGTTTGACAAACTTCCCGCCGATCAAATCAACACAAAGATTCAGGAAAGTTTCACCCAATTGGCACCCAAAAACCAAAAAGTCGGCAAAGAAACCATCGCGTTGCTGCGAAAAAAAACCTTCGGCGGTTGGCCGGAAAAGGATGTGCCGTTGAATGAAAAACGTGTTTCCAAAGTTGAACGGAACGGGGTGGTGTTGGAATCGGTTGATTTTGACAGTCAGGAAAAAATCCGGCTGGGTGTTTATTTGATGTATCGTTCAGGACTGAAGAATCCCAAACGGATCGAGTTGAAAGTGCTTAACGGAGAAAACGATTTGCAACAAGGCCCGGCGGAAAACAGTGATGTGCTGTACGTTGCTTTTGCGCCACGCGGCGTGGTCCGGACTGCGTTGTCGGATGACAAATCTCACCGTATCCAAACCCGCCGTCGGTTTATGTTGCTCGGCCAAACGCTTGCCGGAATGCAAGTTTGGGATGTGCGGCGTTGCGTGCAAGTGCTGCGCGAACTGGGCTACGATTGCCCCATCACTTTGAAAGGAGATGGGGATGCCGCCAGTCTCGTTTCGCTGGCATCGCTGTACGAAAAAGTTGAAACGGTGAGTGTGCTCAACTATCCAAAAGACGACAAGACGCAGCCGGATTATTTGAACATTTCCCGCATCGTGACGCCCGCGCAAGTGCTCGACCTTGTGCGGCAGCGTTCCAAACTAAACCATCGGAAATAATTTCGCGCCAATCATCGTCACGACGATTCCCACCACGCCCATGATCGAGAGCGTGGCGGTGAAGGTGAGCAGCGTTTCTTTTTCAGTCATGCCGCTCATTTTACTGATCACCCAAAAGCCACTGTCATTCATCCAAGGCAAAGGCTTGGAGCCGCAGCCAATGGCGAGCGCGAGGTAAACGGGATGGTAGTCGAGATTGCCCACGGCGAAGCTGCCCACAATGCCCACGGCCGTAATCATCGCCACCGTGGCCGAGCCTTGCGCGGCGCGGATGACAGTGGTCACCAAAAACGCCAGCGGCAACAGCCACAAACTGTTCGTGCCTTCGCCCACTTTGGATTGCAAATGCGGCCCGATGCCGGTTTGCAGCAGGATGGCCCCAAACGCGCCGCCGGCGCAGCAAATCAAAATAATCAAACCCGCTTCCTGCAGTGCGCTCTGCATTTGCTCGGCGAGTTCTTTTTTATTTTTGAGATGATGGGCAAGCGTGAACAACGCAAGGCCGGCGGCGATCGCTAGCGCGATGTTTTTGTCTCCCAACAATTTGAAAATGTTTTTCAAATCCACCGAGGCTTCTGTTTGGGCAATCAACGTGCCGCCCGCAATGAGCAGCACGGGCAACACGATGGGCAGCAGCGAGGCAAAGAGGGAAGGCAACTCGGCGGTGTCCTTGGCGGAAAGCGACTCCAGTTTTTTAATGGCATCGGGCGTTTCACGGAATGGAATATCCATCCGCCGGTTGAGCCAAGCTCCATAAAGATAACCCGCGCTGGCGGTGAATAGTCCCACGACGAGGCCGGCCAAAATCATTGTGCCAATGTTGATGCCCAGCGCGCTGGCCACGTACAAGGGGCCCGGGGTGGGCGGCACCAGCGAGTGAGTCATCGAGCCGCCGGCGATGATGGCCACGATGAGCAGCAGATAATTTTTGCGCAGTTTTAGCCACATCGCTTTGGCCAATGGGATGGCGAGCAGGAAAAGGCTGTCAAAAAAAACCGGAATGCCCAGCGCAAAGCCGCTGCCGAGAAATGCCACCGGCGCGCCGCGTTCGCCCACCACGCTCAGCGCCGCGCGCACAATGCGATCCGCCGCGCCACTGGCAAGCAGGCAACGACCGATCAGACAAGCCAACGCGATGACCAATCCGATTTTGCCAAAGGTGATGCCAAACTCCCGCGTGATGCGCTGGATGGGCGCAGTGCTTTTGGCGTAATCCGTTTTTGCGTTTCGGATTTCCGCCTGCTCAATTTTCGTGAGATTCGCGCCGGTTTGTTTGACGCGCTCGCTGATGGTTTTCTCCGCCAACGCATTGGCCACTTGCGTATCGGGCGTGATACCAGAAATCAACAGCGCGGCAACGAACAGGGCAATGAACGGATGCAGCCGAAGCCAAAGGATGCCGGTCAGCACCGTGGCTAAGCCGATGAGAAGCAGAAGGAACGGATCCACGGGGGGAGGGTAAAGTTTCAAATATCAATTATCAATTTTCAAATATCCTTGGATTGGACTTTCCTTGAAGATTGAGCCTTGAAAATTACCACTTCATTTTCCCAATCCGCTCCGCGACTTCCTCGGCGTTGGCGCGGCTGTTGAAGGCGCTGATGCGGAAGTAGCCTTCGCCGGCGTTGCCGAAGCCGGCGCCGGGGGTGATGACCACGGCGGCTTCGTTGAGGACGCGGTCGAAGAGATCCCAGCTCGGTGCGCCGTTGGGGGTCTTGAGCCAAATGTACGGGGCGTTGATACCACCGAAAACTTTCAGCCCCGCAGCGCTGGCGGCTTCGCGCAGGATTTTGGCGTTGCCCATGTAGTGCGCGACGAGTTCCTGCACTTGGGTTTTGCCGGCGTCGCTGTACACAGCTTCGGCGGCTTTTTGGATGGGGTAACTGGTGCCATTGAATTTCGTGGCGGTGCGGCGCGACCACAAGCTGTGCAAACTGTGCGCGTTGCCTTGGGCGTCGGTGCCGGTGAGTTCTTTGGGAATTACGGTGAAGGCGCAGCGAGTGCCGGTGAAGCCGGCGTTTTTGGAGAAGCTGCGGAACTCGATAGCGCATTCGCGCGCGCCGTCGATTTCATAAATCGAATGCGGGATGTCGGCGTCTTGGATGAACGCCTCGTACGCGGCATCGAACAAAATGAGCGCGTTGTTTTCTTTCGCGTACGCCACCCAATCGGCGAGCTGCTCGCGCGTGGCGGTGGCGCCGGTGGGGTTGTTGGGGTAGCACAGGTAAATAATGTCCGCCTTTTCATCGGGGGTAGCGGGCACAAAATTGTTTTCCTCAGTGCAAGGCAGGTAAATGATGCCGCCGTATTGGCCCGCGTCGTTGGCGGCATCGGTGTGGCCGACCATCACGTTGGTGTCGAGGTAAACGGGATAAACGGGGTCGGTGATGGCGATGCGGTTTTGGTGGCCGAGAATGTCGAGGATGTTCGCGGTGTCGCACTTGGCGCCGTCGGACACAAAAATTTCATCGGCGCTCACGTTGATGCCGCGCGCTCGAAAGTCGTTTTCCGAAATCGCCTCGCGCAGAAATTCATAGCCGTGCTCGGGGCCGTAACCTTTGAAGGTTTCGCGGTCGGCCATTTCGTCGACGGCGGCGTGCAGCGCCTCGGTGCAAGCGGGCGGCAGCGCCTCGGTCACATCGCCAATGCCGCAGCGAATGAGCCGCGCGGCGGCCACGGGGTTGGCCTCAGTAAATTCCTTTACGCGGCGGCTAATCTCGGGGAAGAGATAACCCGCCTGCAGTTTCAAATAATGCTCGTTAATGAAAGCCATCGGAGGGCGGACGTTAGCGGATGGCGCGTGGGGTTGCAAGTGCGCCTCTGCGTCCTCTGCGTCCTCTGCGTCCTCTGCGTTAAAAAAAGGGCCACTACTTCTGCATCAGAAACGCAAACAAGTCCCGCACTTGCTGCTGCGTCAATGCGTCGAGAATGCCTTCGGGCATGAGCGAGACGGGCATTGCTTGGAGGTCTTTGATTTCGTTGCGAGGCAAAGTGATTGAGTTTTGGGCGAGGTCGCGCAGCACGATGAACTGCGGCGCGTTCTGCGCGATGAAGCCGGTGAGGCGTTGGTTGTCCTTAGTGACGACGTTGAAGCCGGCGTATTCCTCGCGGATGCCGAGGCTGGGGTCGACCACGGCGGGGATGAGGAAGCCGGGATTGTTGAGTTGATAGGCGTCAAGGTTGGGGCCGATGTTGCCGCCTTGGCCGCGCAGTCGATGGCACGCAGCGCAGGCAATTGCGAAAACTAATTTG
>DQLO01000248.1 GCA_015660155.1 Verrucomicrobiota bacterium | reverse complement strand
GAGGTATCCATTTCCTTGGCGACTTCGCCAAAGTTTTCCTTGAGCGTGCTTTCGGCGAAGCGTTTGATTTCTCCCTGCAAATTATTGGCCTTGGTGGCATTGCGATGCTGGCCGTCGGCACGGTTGCTCAGGAATGTTTTCAAATGCTCGGGCAGTTCACTGAAACTGCCGCCCAATTCGGATCCCATTTTGGATCCCAAATCCTTGGCCAGCTTGTCCTCGTATTCAGCGAGTTTGCGGAGGCGCAGAACGAGAGTGTTTTCGTACATGTCCTGCGAAGTTTCGCCGGCGTCCTTTTGCATCTCCTTCATTTTTTCGAGGGCTTCCTTTTCCTTTTTGGCGGCCTTATCGATTTCTTTCTTTTTATCCTGTGGCTGTGAAGGTTGCTGGGGTTTTGCCTGAGCTTCGCTGAGGGATGCCTCGGCCTCGGACATTTCGTTCTCGGCGAGTTCTTTCATTTCCTGCTGGAGCTTAGCCATTTCGGCGAGGGTTTTGGGATCCATCTCCTTGTTCTTGCTGGCTTCCTTGCCGAGTTCACCAAGTTCCTTGGAGAGTTCCTTGAGCTTTTCAGCGATGTCTCTTTGTTCCTGCTCCTGACGGGCAAGTTCTTTTTCGGTGGGTTTCTTGGCCTGTTCTTCGGGGCTCATTTCCTGCAATAGCTTGGTGCCTTCGAGGAGATTTTCCTGTCGGCGCGCGAGGTCATCGAGCTCGGCCATTTTGTTGTCGAATTCGTCCTGGATGAGTTGTTTGTGTTCCTCCGGAGTGAGGATGTAAATTCTCACCGGCAATGAGCGCACGTAGCGATCGGTGCGATAGTAATCCTTGGCGACCACGTAGACGTTGACGACTGTGTCGTCGGGGATATTGAGCGCTTTATCGCTCGGATCGAAGTGCCAGGTTTGGGTGATGGAATGCGTCCCCGGGGAGGCATTCTCTACAAGAATAACCTCGCCGGTCTTGAGAGGCTTAACCGGTTTGCCGTCATCCGCCACACCGCGCGCGAAGCACTCCCAGTAAATTTTCAGTTCTTCCATGCCGTAATCGTCCTCGCCGAGGGCGGGGATGCTGAGGCTTTCGGAGCGGAGGATGGCGACCACGGGGGCTTGATCCGGCGAATCGGCATGGGGCGGCTGATCTTTGATGGGATCAAACCCAAGCTTCCAAGTGGTTGCGCCCGCAATGTGATATTGGTCAACCCAGCTCACTTCCATGGCGCTGATGTCATCGAGGTTAAGGTTGGGGGTGAGAATACTTGCCCCATGGACTTGGGCAATGCTTTCGCTGACTTCATCCGTCACCGCGTGCGTTAACTTGAGGTTTGCACTATTCAAGTTACGGGAAGCATCGGCACCAAACACCGCCGTGCTGCCTTCGAGGAAGGAGAACACGCCGCCGCGGACTTCCATTTCTTCCGCCTTGGGATAACGCAGATAATCGGGGTAGCTCAGGGAAACATTAAGCGCCTTGAGGGCCGGACGGGCCACCGGCTCGATGCGGGCGTGTCGGCGCACATCGCCCACGCGCAGGGCGAGCTCCATCGGCTTGGTGCCGGCTTGCAGAGTGTATTGCGCTTTGCCGTCCACCATTTGTGCCTGTTGGGTGCTCTTTCCGTGACGCAATACTGCCTCGGCGGGATCGGGCAGCACACCGGAAAAGCTGCCAGCAAAATCTGTGCCGATTTTATTCTCTTCCAAAAACTTGTCCACTCGCTCGGCTGCGCCATGAGTGTCCTGCCACCAACCGCCGAGGGTTTCCCAAAACGGCGTTCCATTTTTCTGGTCGGCAAAAGCGAATTGGGAAGTGAGCTGCAGTGATTCTCCACGCGGGACATAAAACGTTCCCTCTTCCGCGTCGCGTCCGTTCACCTGCAGGTCACCGTTTTGCACAAAGGTATAGCGCTCGGCACTGCTGCCGGGCACGGCGCGGTGAAGCGCGTTTTGGCTGGCATCACTCGTGAACCGCAAGGGAAGACTGAGGACGCCCAGGACCAACACCGCGAGCAGAAAGGCGATGCGCGACTTGCGGGTGGAGACGGCTTTGTTGAAGGAAATTTTTTCGGACTCGCGATCGATCTGCTCAATGGCCGCGCGACAGAGTTCCTCGGAAACATCCTCGGGGCGTTGGTTGATGCTGGTGAGTTCCACCGCGCTCATGAGGCGATCGCCCATGCGACGATGTTTGCGCTGGACGATGGCGGCGAGCACGCGGTTGTCGCGGCGATTGATAATCCAATGCTTGGCCCAGAACCACGCGTAGTGAAGGGCAACAGCTCCGCCCGCGAGCGTGAAGACGATGCGCCATGCGGCGGGGGTGTCCCAGAACCTATCTGACATGAATAGCAGCAGATACGCGACGACAAGTCCGCAAGCGATGCCGCAGACGGCGATGAGGGTGTCGACAAACCACAGTTTGCGCTCGAGGGATTTAAACTTGCCCTTCAGCTTCTCGGGCAGTTCCACGTTGAATCGGTTCATATCACTCATGTTGTCCTCCGATGGGATGCTTCTTGGCACCCCCTAAATCAGTCCTAAAATCTTACGCGACACCCAGTAAACTGCAAGCAGTAATAATACACTGCCGCCCCACCAGGGGTTACTCCATAGACGGAAACGGCGGGTGATTTCCTCATTTTCAGCCACCACGGAGATTTCGCTAATCAATCTCTGCAAATCCGCGATGCCGCCGCTCTGGCCGCCGGTGCGCTGGGAAATCTCCCGCAACACCTTGGCATTGGCGGGCTGACCCAATTTTTCCAGCGTGGGCTTGTCCACGGTGATTTCCGCATCTAGTTTTTGACTCCCACTGGGGCTGTATAGATTCAAAGAATATGGCCCTCCCTGCGTAACAGTCATCTTGGTTTTGAACACCCCCCAGCCGCCTTCAACGGCGGTGAACTCCAAATCGCTGGTGCTGCCATCGGGCGCTTTGATGCGCGCTCGCAAGTCCGGCGCCGTCGTGCCGCCGGAAAGATCCAGCATCGTCGCCTGCAAAAACACCTCGTCGCCCACCTTGGGGTTTTCCGGGCTGAAGGTCAGCCGCATCCCCTGCCCCTGCGCCATCTTGCGCTTGTGCGCCATCCACCGCACCACCTGCCCCTAGAACCGATAGTGATACAAATCCTCCACCCCGCGCCGCCAACGCCACGCGGCATCCGTGCCCATGAAGAGTACCTCGCCCGAGCCAAAGGGTCGAGTGACCAACACCGGCAAATAGCCGTACTGGTTTCGTTTGGTGGAATGCGTGGCCAACACACTGGAGCCCGGCCGCGCCCGCTCCACCGGCGCGCACCAGAAAAAGCCCGGCAAGGTTTTCCAAATCGCCTCGTTCAATCCCTCGTCCGCCTTGAGCATGGTAAGGAAATGGCCGCGCCCCGTGGAGGTCAGTTTGAAATGGGATTCACTTGGAATATAGTAACCCTCCTTATTCGTCGGACTCAACGACACCGGCATAAGCTCGCCAATCGGATGATCGATGAGTGAATGATGGCGACCGCGTTGGCCGGGCAAGAACACCAAACCGCTGCCCTGATGCTCCACCAAACCTCGCAGCAATTCGCATTGTCCCTTGGTCAACTCCTTGTCGCCCAAACCCACGTCACCCAGAAACACCACATCAAACCGGCTCAACTGCTCGCGTGTGTCCGGGAAGCGCCCAATGTAGTTCAGGCCCGAACCCGGCCCCAACTCCGGATGCAACAACAACACGCTCAACTCCACGCCCGGATCCCGCGTCAGCGCGTTGCGTAAATAGCGATACTCCCAGCGCGGATAACTTTCCACCACCAACACATTCAGCTTCTCGGTACGAACGGAAAGGTGAAACGTCTGGCGATTGTTATCCTCGAGCAGCTCCTTCTCCAGGCCTTCCTGCCAAACCGGCAGCGTGAGCGTCAGCGTGTAGTCGCCCAAATCATGCGGCGCCCACACCAGAGAATCATGCACCTGCCCAAAGGCGGGGATGGTGATTTGCTTGGCAATATTCACCGCCGCACCGCGCGAGCTGGTGAGGCGCACCTGCGTTTTTACCGCCACGGATAAATGACTTCGCACGCGGAACGGAATCGAAATCTGCTCGCCCAATAACCCGAAGGTCGGCGGGTTGACTGATTCGAGCACCAAATCTTTCTGCGCCCGGTCGCTGCCCACCGCGAGGGTGTACACCGGCACTTTTTCCGCGCCCAACCGCATGGCGGCTTGTTGCGGCGGATCGCCATAATTCCAATCGCCATCGCTGAGCATGAAAACCGCTTTGAGGTTTTTCAGGTTCTTGCGCGTGCGCGTGAGGTTCAGCGCGTGGGATAAATCCGTGCCGTCGGCAATGCCGGTCTCGGCATTGGTCGCGCTCATCCCAAAATCCTGCACGTGCACGATCGCCTTGCCTTCAAGCGCCTTCCAAAAGTTCGTCTTGATTTGTTCGGCCAACCATTCTTCGCGGGTGATCACGTCATGTTGGCCAAGCCTCACATCACGGGTAGTCATGCTGGAGGAAATATCCTTGAGGATGACCACCTCCGGGCGGTCCTCGATTTGAGTGACGTTGATGAATTCCGGCTTGCACAGGGTGAAGAGAATCATCGCCATAATCACCACGCGCAAAGTTTCCAGCGCGGCCACGCCCTTGCCGCCCCGGCGCTGCCAGTTGCTCCAGCTTACCCACACCGTCACCGCCAGCACCAACAGACAAAAGGGCAACACCCAGCCTGCGGTGTCCAGTGTTTGGAACGTCCAATCGTTTGTATTAAAACTGTTCATCGGTTTATGTAACTACTTTGCCCGTGCTGGATCGATTGATCACCACGCGTTCATCTGTATTCTTGGGCAGGATGAGGAATCCTTCCACCAACAGCGCGATTGCCATCAGAGCGAGGAACCACTTCCAGATTTCCTTGGGATCTCCGGCGGTGCCTTCGCGTTTTTCCTGAAAGAGCGCCACCGGCATTTCTCCAAACAACTCAACCGCTTCGTCGCCTTCCATTGACGGCACCAAATCTTCCCGCTCGGGACGGTTCACCGCCACCACGCGATTGCCCAGCCGATACACGCCGGCTTCGGTATTGAAGTCACGGCTCTCGCCTTCCTCGCCGCCCACCGAAATCCAGCGTTCGCCCGACCGCGCGGGGTCATCGCCGGCAGCCAACATGCGGTCGTTGCTAAAGCGTCCCGAGCCGGTGGCCGCGCCCGCGCTCACCATGCGCTGCAGCATGATGGGCAGCACGATGGAAAAATTCAAACTGCTCCACGTATCGCGCGGCGCGGTGCCGATGAAAATAATCTCCCCTTTGCCGCGCACTTTGCGAACGATGAGCGGCTCGGCTTTGCGTTCGGGTTTGCTGTCACGCGCGATGCTCGCCAGCACAATCCCGCCGCCCTCGATGGTGCGCCGCTGCGAAAAGTAGAGGCTGTCCATCGGCAAACTGTAGCCTTCCTCGGTGCGCGCAAGCGGGCCTTCGCCTTCTTCCCACGAAACCACGCGCGGCCCCAAATGTTCCCCCTCGCCTTGTACGGCCACCATCTCGCGCCAGCTGGGATAGGCTTTGCCCTGTTCATTAAGAGTCGGGTTCAACGCCCCCCAACGGATGCCGGCAAATTCAGTTTCACTGTCCACCTCACCAGGAAAACAAACGACCATGCCGCCGGTATCGGCGTACTCGAGCAGCGCCTTGGCAATATCCCCCTCGGGCAACACGCCCTGCCACAAGATCATCGCGTGGTCGGACCATTTGACTTCCGCGCGGCTCGCCTCGGCCACCGCCACGCTCACTTGATTGGTGTTGGCGAGATCCGGCGCGGCCGCCATTTGCAGGAACCGGCCCATATAAGCATCTTCCGCGGCCACCGCCGTGCTCAAGCGGCCGTGGCTGCCGTAGACAAAATACCCCCGATTATCACGTGGGTTATCGTCATCGGGAATTTCCACCCAACCCCAGCCGCCTTGGCCGGGATCGTCGATTTGTAATTTAATAAACTGGGTATGGCTGGTGCCTTCGAGTTTGAAATCCACATCGATCGTGCGCGATTCCGTGCCGAGGTGGATCGTCACCGGCACGATCGTTTCCGTCAGTGCGGCTTGATCGCGCAGCACTTCCACCTCGAGCTGCAGTTCGGCGCGCTCGCCCTCGCCGAGCAATTGCAGCTCCCGAACGCGCACGGAGCTATTGCTCGAGAGCGGCTCGTTCATCGCCAACAGGCGAACCCGCACTTTTTGCGGCAACCCTTCGAACCCTCCGACCAATCGCTTCCATCGTTCCTTCGCGGCGGGATCCCAGTTGCTCGCCTGCAAGTCCGAGGCAATCCAAATTTCACCGGTGCCGGGCTTCTCAGATTCAAACCACTTGTGCACCGCCTCCAACTGAGCCGGCAAATCCGCGGACGTATCGGTGGCTCCGCCGCTCATCAAATTTTTCAAGGCCTCCACGCTGCCCACTTCCTGCACGTGCGTGGCCGTGTGATCCATCAACACCACTCGAGTGCCCTCGACGAACCCCGCCATCCCCTTGAGAATCGCCGCGCGGGATTTTTCCAGCCGCGACTCGCCTTCCGCCCGTCCGTCCATGCTCGGCGAACGATCCAAAATAATCACCACAACATCCGGTTTACTAGAAAACATACCGCCCATCCAACCACCCGCGAGCGGACGGCTCAGCGCGAAAAGCAGCATCAACACCGCGAGCACGCGGAAGAGCAGCACCAGCCACTGGCGGAGTTTTGCGTAGCGGGTGGATTTGCGGTTGGCCATGCGCAGAAACATCATCGCCGCCCACGGCAACTTGCGATGGCGCAAGCGGTTGAATAAATGAATAAGCACCGGCAACAACACCAGCGGCAACCCCCACAGCATTAATGGATTAAGAAAAGTCATGAGCGGCCTTTGGCGAGCATCTCGCGGTCGACGAGGAAGTCGGCGAGGATGGCGTCGTACGGTTGATCGGTGCTCACGCGCCGGTAGTCGGCGTTGTGTTTGTTGCAGCCTTCGTGGATTTTGACGAGGTACTCGCGCACGGCTTCGAGGTACGGCTCGCGGATGATTTCCGGCTCGGCCAGCAGCACGTCGCTGCCTTCCATATCCTGAAAACGAATGGGCCGGTCGAGATCCAAATCCAGCTCCAGCGGATCCAATAAATGGAACAGCGCGAAGTCGTGTTTCTGAAAATGCAAATGCTCGAAGCAGTTGAGTAACTCGTCCACGTCGCAAAAACAATCGGAGATAATAATCACCAGCGCGCGCTGCCGAATGCGCTCGGCGAATTGATGCAGTTCCTGCACGAGGCCGGTTTCGTTTTGCGTCTTGGCTTTGGCGAGGGTATCGAAGATGTGCTTGAGGTGCAGCGGATTCCGGCGGGGCGGGATGTCCGTGGCCACGCCGTCATCGAAAAGCTGCAGCCCCACCGCATCGCCCTGGTGCACCAGCATATAGCTCAGCGTGGCGGCGATCTTGCGGGCGTAGTCGAACTTGCGCATTCCCTTTTCGCCGAAGGCCATGCTGGCGCTGCAGTCCACTACTATATAGCAGCGCAAATTCGTGTCGGCCTCGAACTCGCGTATATATAAGCGATCCGTCCGCGCCAGCACCCGCCAGTCCAAAAGGCGCGGGTCATCGCCGGGCACGTATTTGCGGTACTCGGCAAACTCCACGCTGGAGCCGCGGTACGGGCTTTTGTGATGGCCGACGATGTTGCCCACCATCGGCTGGCGGGCATGCAAAAACTGATGGCTCAAGCGAGTGAGCACATCACCGTCGAGGATTTCGCTGTAAGCGTCCTGTTGCAAAATGGCGGGGCCGGTTCGGGAACCGGTTTACTGGGTTGCCATCGCCGCTTCTTTATCGGCAATGTTTTCGAGTAGTTTATCAATCACGAACGAGCTGTCCACGCCTTCGCTCTGCGCCTGGAAGTTTGTGAGGATCCGATGACTAAGCACCGAGTGCGCCACCGCTTCCACGTCTTCCCAGCCAACCACATAGCGACCGTGCAACACCGCGTGCGCCTTGGAGCCGCGAACCAAATACTGCACCGCGCGCGGGCCGGCACCCCACGTGACCCATTTCTGAATCCACTCGGGCGCGTCTTCCACCTTCGGGCGCGTGAGG
>DQLO01000146.1 GCA_015660155.1 Verrucomicrobiota bacterium | reverse complement strand
GTGGGGCCATCAATGATCCAGTGCCGCTTGCCGTTGGCGGGATCATAACTGGCGACGGATTTGCTGCCGGATAAAATCATTTGTTCGCGGCCGCCAATGGTGCGGATGATGGGGGTGACGTAGCTGCGCGTTTTGTTTTCGCGATTCACTTTCCAGCGTGGCTCGCCCGTGGCGCGATCCAGCGCGGTGAGGTAGGCGTTGCCGTCGTGGTCGCCGTTGATGATGACGAGGTCACGATACAAAACCGGACAGGCGTTGAAGCCGTGCGCGCTAATGAATTCGCCCACTTCCTTCGCCCATTGTTTTTTTCCGGCCATGTCATAGGCCACCACCATGATCGTGCCGGGCGAGATGAGGCGGGGGGCACCGACATTGGGCGCGGGGATTTTTTTGTCACTCACTTTCATGAACGTGACGTAAATAAACTTGCCATCGGTGACCGGTGTGCTGGAGGCGCGGCTGTTGAGGCGGTGAATGGTTTCCAGCGGCGTCTTGAGCACGGTGCGCTGCCAAAGCGGCTTGCCATTGCGGCGGTCGAGGCACAGCAGAACGCGCTCCTCCTTTTCGGGTAGGCAAGCTAGCAGGAAAATTTTATCTCCCCAAATAACCGGCGACGAATGACCGCGCCCGGGCAGCGCCACTTTCCACGCGAGGTTTTCGGTGGCGCTCCACTGGATGGGGATATTTTTTTCCAAGCTCGTGCCATCGCCGCGCGGCCCGCGCCAGCCCGGCCAGTTTTCCCCATACACTGAAAATGAAACGACCAGAAAGAGTGCAATGAAACGCATGGCGAAAGTCTAGGGCAGTGGCTGCCGCGCACAAGGGCTTTTCCTGCCCGCCAAGGCGGATTGCGATTGACGTCACGGTGGGTTGCGGGAAATCCTGCCCCTGCCCATGGCGAAGATTCAACGTGCCCTCATTTCGGTTTCGGACAAGGACGGCTTGCTGCCGTTTGCAAAAACGCTGGCGGAGGCCGGTGTGGAAATTCTCAGCACCGGCGGCACGGCGCGCGTGATGCGCGAGGCGGGGCTCACGGTCATCGATGTCAGCGATTACACGGGCTTCCCCGAGATGATGGATGGCCGCGTGAAAACGCTGCACCCCAAAGTGCACGGCGGCTTGCTCCACATTCGCGGCAATGCCGAACACGAAACCGCGTGCGCCGAGCACGGCATTGAGCCGATTGATTTGGTGGTGGTGAATCTGTACCCCTTCGAAGCCACAGTCGCAAAGCCGGACGCCACGCTCGCCGACGCCATCGAAAACATCGACATCGGCGGCCCCTCAATGCTGCGCAGCGCGGCGAAGAATCACGAGAGCGTGACGGTGATTACTGATCCCGCCGATTACGCGGCAGTGGCCGCGCAAATCCAATCCGATGGCGGCACCACGCTGGAACTACGCCGCACGCTCGCCGCCAAAGTCTACGCGCGCACGGCGGAATACGACGCGGCCATCGCGGCGCATTTGCAAAATGCGTTTAGCGGCGGGGAAGCAACTGACGAGTTGCCGGCCGAGTTGCTCGTGAAAGCGCCCCTCGCCCAAGTGCTGCGCTACGGCGAAAACCCGCACCAACGCGCGGGCTTGTACGGCAAGTTCAACGAGTATTTTGAGCAACTCCACGGCAAGGCGCTTTCGTATAACAACATCCTCGACGCTACGGCGGCAGCCAATTTGATTTGCGAATTCACCGGGGACGCGCCGACGCTGGCCATTCTCAAACACACTAACCCGTGCGGCATGGGGCAGGGCGCGAGCTTGCGAGAGGCATGGGGCCGCGCGTTCGCCACGGACAACCAAGCGCCCTTCGGCGGCATCATCGCCGTCAACCGGCCGCTCGACGGCGACTGCGCCGAGGTGATCGCCGGAATTTTCAGCGAGGTCATCATCGCACCGGATTTCACCGACGAGGCGAAGGCCGTTTTGCAGAAGAAGAAAAATCTGCGCTTGTTGCGGATGTTGAAAAATCCCTTCACCGCCGTCGCGTGGGACGTGCGCAACACCGGCGCGGAATCGTTTCTCGTGCAGGAACGCGACATCAAAACCACCACCGCCGATGATTTGAAAGTGGTGACCGAACGCGCGCCGAGCGATGACGAAATGGCCGCGATGCTTTTCGGTTGGCGCGTCGTCAAGCACGTCAAGAGCAACGCCATCGTTTACTGCGGCCCCGGCTACACCCTCGGCATCGGCGCGGGGCAAATGAGCCGCATCGATTCCAGCCGCATCGCCATCTGGAAAGCCGGCGAAGCCAAGCTCCCGCTCGCGGGCAGCGTGGTGTGCAGCGACGCATTTTTTCCATTCGCCGACGGACTCATCGCCGCGGCCGAAGCCGGTGCCACCGCCGCCATCCAACCAGGCGGCTCCAAGCGCGACGAAGAAGTCATCGCTGCCGCCAATGAGCGCGGTATGGCGATGGTCTTCACCGGTGCGCGGCATTTCCGGCATTGAAAAATTGACACGGATTTCACGGATTTACACAGATGAATCAATCCGTGTTAATCCTTCACGCGTTTTTTGGAAACGTTGAGGATGATTTTGTAGACGGGGGGGATTTCTTTGCGGTCGAAACGGGTTACGATTTTTTGGTAGTAGGCTTTCGCCTCGGTTTTCTGTTCCGCATCCCACAATAAATCTGCGGCGGCCTTCCACGCTTGGAGCACTTCGAATTCCTGATTGCTGAAATCTGTGGCAACGCGGTCGTAGTGTTTGAGCGCGGCGGTGGTGTCGCCTTGCTCGGCGCGGACGCCCGCCAAGCTGCGGAGGGCTTGGGCGCACCAGCGTTTTTGTTCGGGGTAATCCTGCAGCAACTGCGCGTACCGCTTGGCGGCGCCTTCGAGCAATTTGGTTTTCTGTTCGCCGGTGGCGTCGGCGGAGGGATTGTGAAATTCGGCGGCGGCTTTTTCGAATAACGCCTTGGCGGCTTCTGCGCGTTCGGGAGTGGAAACGGGTACTGCTGCTTTCGGCGGTGCGGGTTTTATTGGTTCAGGTTTTGCGGGCTTACCGCAACCGAGGGCTAACGCAACCAGCACGATTAGGTTACTTCCGCGCATTGGTGCCGGTGCGGGTGGTGAGGGTGTATTTGAGGGTGCGCTTTTCGCCGGGCTTGAGTTGGAAGATAAACTTGATTTTGGTGGCGTCGACTGTTTCGAACTTGTCATCGGTGGCGACTTCCCAATCGCCGCTGAAATTGCGGCGGATGTCGACGGTGACGGGGATCCTTTTGGAATTTTGCAGCTCGATTTCCCATGTGGCTTTGGTGGTGAAGCCATCGACGTTGCCGGATTTGTTGAACGCGATGTCGACCTTTTTCCAATCCATCAGCTTCGGCTGGATGCGCACTTCGGCGTCGTTGCCCAGTTGCATTTCCACTTCTTCATCGATGGGAATATATTTCACCGCCGTGCGGCCGACGAAGTTATAAAGGTTATCTTTCGTCACCGAGCGGAACGCCATCACCGCGCCATCGGGCAGAGGCTCGGTGCCGAGCTTGCTGTCTTTGTCATTCTT
>DQLO01000040.1 GCA_015660155.1 Verrucomicrobiota bacterium | reverse complement strand
TTGATGAATGCCGATGTGGTTTTTTATGTCGGCCTGATGTTGGAAGGAAAAATTCAGGACACGCTCGACAAGGTGGAAAGCGCCTACGCCGTGACTGCAAAAATTGACACCAAGCGGTTGGAAAAACCCGAGGAGTTCGAGGGCCACTTCGATCCACATATTTGGTTTGATGTCACCTTGTGGGTGGACACCGTGGACGCCGTGGTGGATGGCCTGAGCAAAGCTGACTCCGCGCACGCCGCCGATTACAAAACCAACGGCGAAGCCGCCAAGGCTAAGATGAACGCCCTGCACGAATGGGCGTTGGCCAAAGTGAAAGAGCTGCCCGAGGCCAAGCGCATCCTCATTACCAGCCACGACGCCTACAATTATTTTGGCCGCGCGTATGGTTTCAAAGTGGTGGGCTTGCAAGGTATCTCCACCGTGAGCGAAGCGAGCCTCGCCGACGTCGCCAAGATGGTGGACTTCATAAAAGAAAATAGAGTGAAAGCGGTTTTCGTGGAAAGCAGTGTGTCGCCCGCGGCCATCAAACGCATCAGCGAAGATTCCGGGGCCGTGATTGGTGGCGAACTTTTCTCCGACGCCATGGGCGAGCGCGGCAAAATGGAACACGGCTACGACGTGGGCACCTACGAGGGGATGATCAAGCACAACCTCAGCACCATCGTCGATGCGCTCAAGTAGAGTCACCGCCAACTTCAACTAAATTTACAGAATGGAAAAAATCATTACAAGTATTCTCTGTCTTTGCGGCGTGTTCGCGCTGTCAGTACAAATATCGGCGCAAGACAACATTTGGGATCGTGAACAACTCAGCGGCGACTGGGGAGGCAAACGCAGTGCTTGGGCGACGCAGGGCTACCAGTTTTCTTTCACCTACGATGTCGAGGTGTTCCGCAATGCCTCCGGCGGCACGAGCAAGGGCACGGTCATTGAAGGGCTCGGCTACGGCGCGCTGGATATTGACCTCGAAAAAGCCACCGGCTGGAGCCGCGCGGATTTTCGCATCAGCACCCTTTGGACCCACGGGGCAAGTCCCACCGGCAAACACGTGGGTGATGAACTCACCGTCAGCAATATGGACGCCTACGACGGCTTGCGTTTATACGAGGTGTGGATCGACAAATCCGTTGGCAAAAATTCCGTGCGGTTCGGAAATCTTTTGGCTGATGAAGAATTTGGCGGCACGGAATACGGCGGCGTGTTTTTCAATGCCGCCTTTGGGCAACCGGCGTTTTGGTCTGCCAACACGCTGAACACCGGCCCAGCATTCAACGTCACCGCGTTGGGCTTTCGCTATCGCCGAAACTTCACCGACGCGTGGTACGCGCAAGCGGCCGTGTACGATGGCGACACCTTCGACAGCGCCAGCGGCGATGCCACCCTCAACCAACACGGCACCCATTTTGAACTGGGCAACGGCCAAGGTTGGACGAGTCTTTATGAGATTGGCCGCAATGGTTTTAACACCGACGATGGCACCGGTTTACCCGGTTGGTATCGCGTGGGCGCGTGGCATCACAGCACCTCGTTTTCCAAACACGACGGCACCAATGGCGAAGGCAACTGGGGCTTGTACGGCATCGCCGATAAAATGCTTTGGCGCGAGGAAGGCGACGGCGACCAAGGGCTCGGCAGCTTCCTGCGCTTCGGCACCGGCCAGCGCGATCGCAGTCGCTTCCATTGGGTGCTCGACACCGGCTTGAGCTACACCGGCTTGCTGCCCGGACGCGATGAGGATGTGGCCGGCCTCGGCTTTGTTTATGCCAAACACGCCGGCGATATTACCGATGCCGTGAAATCGCACGAGGCGGTGATCGAGGCCACGTATCGCATTCAACTCACGCCTGCGATTTATTTGCAGCCGGATATTCAGTGGATTAACCGGCCGAGTGGTGATAATACCACGAGCGACGCGCTGGTGTTTGGCTTGCGCGCCGGATTTAATTTTTGATGAGTGCTCAAACCAAAGAGCCGCCGCCGCTGGAATTTCACGACCTCACGGTCGCCTATCACAAGCGGCCGGTGTTGTGGGGCATTGACCTCGAAATTCCCAAGGGCCAACTCGTCGGCATCATCGGCCCCAATGGCGCGGGGAAATCCACGCTCATCAAAGCCGCGATGGGTTTGCTGCCGCTCAATAGCGGCTGGGTAAAAGTCTTTGGCGAGCCCATCAAAAAAAATCTCAAGCGTGTCGGCTACGTCCCCCAGCGCGAATCGGTCGATTGGGATTTCCCCGTGAGCGTGATGGACGTCGTTCTTATGGGTCGCTACGGCCACCTCGGCCTGATGCGCCGCCCGAAAAAACACGACCGCGACATCGCGCGCGATTGTTTGGAGAAAGTGAAAATGTTGCCCTACGCGAACCGGCAGATTTCAAATCTCTCCGGCGGCCAGCAGCAACGCGTCTTCCTCGCGCGCGCCCTCGCGCAGGAGAGCGATATTTATTTTATGGACGAGCCCTTCGCGGGCGTGGACGCCGCCACCGAGTCGGCCATCGTCGCCATTCTGCACGAGCTGAAGGATCGCGGCAAAACTCTGCTCGTCGTCCATCACGATCTCCCCACCGCCAAGGAATATTTTGACAGCCTGCTGTTGCTCAACATGCGCGTGGTCGCCTTTGGCCCCACGGAGGAAGTTTTCAAATACGATTTGCTGCAGAGCACATACGGTGGCCGGCTCACCATCCTCAGCGAAGTGGCCGAAGCCGTGCGCGAAAAATCCTGATGCGCCAACTGCCTTTCATTGCGGGGTTGTGCCTGCTCGCCGCCGCGATGCCCGCGTGGGC
>DQLO01000350.1 GCA_015660155.1 Verrucomicrobiota bacterium | reverse complement strand
CGTGCCGCAGTGCCCCACCTTTTTGATGCGAAACAGATTGCGGACGATGTCCACGATGTCGTGCGAGGTGGGCCCGGCGGGTTTGTCGATGAGCAACGCGCCGTTGAGTTCGGATTCCGGTTGAGGATGGGGCATCAGACTTTTCCGTTGGCTTGGCGAAGGGCGGATTTTACCGCAGCGATGACCGCGCGTTGGGTGGCGAGTTGGCCGCCCTCAATGCGCGCGCCGGCGGCGGACATATGACCGCCCCCGCCGAAAGCAACCGCGATGGTGGAGACATCCAGCTCGGGCAGCTTGGAACGCAAACTGATGCGGGTGATGTCCGGCTCGATTTCCTCAAAGAGGCACGCGACCTTCACGCCTTGGATGTCGCGGATGTGATCGATGAGCCCTTCGCTTTCATCGGGCACGGCGCCGGCTTTTTTGTAATCGGCCTGGCGGATCCAAAAATACGCGACTTGGTTTTGCTCGATGAGCTTGAAGCTGTTGTACATATGCTTCTGCAGTTTCACGCGCGTGAGGGGATAGCTTTGGTAAACCTCATCGCAAATGCGGGCGAGGTTTGCGCCGCGGTTCACCAGCTCGGCGGCGGCGTGATAAGTGGAGGGGCGCGTGGTGGCGTACTGGAAGCTGCCGGTGTCGGTGCTGATGGCGGTGAACAGGCAATCGGCAATGAGCGGCGTGACGGGCCACTTGGCTTGTTTCATTAAGCGAAAAATCATCTCGCCGGTGCTGGCGCTTTTGCCGTCGACCCAGTTGAGATCGCCGTAGCGGGTGTTGGAATTGTGATGGTCGATGTTGATGAGCGTGCCGTGGCGGGCGACGGTTTCGCGGATGGTGCCGAGGCGCTCGTGGTTGGCGCAGTCGGTGACGATTACGCAATCGAAGGCGCGGGGTTTTTGCGCAGCGCGCAGGAGTTTCTTGGGATCGAGGAAGGCAAGCTTGTCGGGCATTGCGTCCTGATTAAAGACGGTGACTTTTTTGCCGAGGTCACGCAAAGCGTTGGCGATGGCCAGCTCGCTGCCGATGCAATCGCCATCGGGCCGCATGTGGCCGCCGATGGCAAAGGTGCGGCCGGCGTTCACGGCGGCGATGATGCGGGCGATGATCTTGAGCGGGCGCATCAGTCGTCTTCTTCCTCATCGCCATCGATGGAGTCAGTGGGTTTGGTGGGGTGGGTTTGCTCCATCTCTTCGAGGATGGACATCACGCGGTTGCCCGCTTCGATGGCGTCGTCCAGCTCGAACTTAATGCGCGGGGTGTACTTGAGCACCACTTCGCAGCCGAGCATATATTGGAGGCGTGAGCGTTCGGATTTGAGGCGCTTGGCGGCAGTGCGTTTTTGTTCGTCGCTGCCGAGCACGCTGACGAAGATCATCGCGGAATGAAGGTCATTGGCCATGCCGACATCGTTGACGGTGATGATGCCGCAGGATTCGGAGTCCAGCTCGCGCCGGAGGATTTCGCCAATGGTGCGCTTGAGCAATTCGCGGACGCGGCGTTGGCGGAGCGAGGGCATAGCTGCTGGGGTTAAAGCGTGGCGGCGACTTGTTCGGTGGTGATGCTCTGGATGAGATCGCCTTCCTGATAATCATCAAAGCCATCGACGCGGATGCCGCATTCCATTCCGGAGCGCACAACATCGGCGTTGTCTTTAAAGCGCTTGAGGGTGGTGACCTTGCCGGTGTGCAGCGCTTTGTCCTTGCGCATCACGCGGACTTGGCCGCGATTAATTCGGCCATCGGTGACCATGCAACCGGCAACCACGCCGCCTTTGCTAAGCGGGAAAAGCTGCCGCACTTCAGCGGTGCCGATGACAACTTGTTTCTCCAAGGGATCAAGCAGGCCGGCCATGGCGTCCTTCACTTCGTCGATCAAGTCATAAATAATTTTGTACGGCTTGATTTGCACGCCGTGATGCTTGGCGATGTCCGGCGCGCCTTTGTCCACGCGGGTGTGGAAGCCGAGGATGACCGCGCCGGCTGAAGCGGCGAGGTTGACGTCGCTTTCGCTGACCGTGCCCACGGCACTATGGATGACCTCAAGGTTGACCTTGTCGGATTCAATTTTGCCGAGGGAGTCGACGATCGCCTCGGCGGAGCCTTGGGTGTCGGCCTTGACGATGACTTTGAGCGTCTTGGCTGTCGCGGCCTCGATGGTGTCAAAAAGGTTTTCCAATGTAACGCTCGCAGCCCGGCCATCGAGCCGTTGTTTGTGGGCGGCCGCGCCGCGTTCCTCGGCGAGGTCGCGCGCGGCTTTTTCGTTTTCCACTGCGTGAAAATCATCACCCGCTTCGGGCACGCCATTGAGGCCGAGCAGCTTGACGGCGTAAGACGGCCCGGCGGTTTTCATTCGCTCGCCCTCTTCATTAATGAGCGCGCGGGTTTTGCCGTAGTACTGTCCGCAAATTACGAGGTCGCCAACCTTGAGCGTGCCTTTGCGGACGATCACCGTGGCGGTGGGGCCGCCGGGTTCCATGCCGCTTTCCACCACGTTGCCAGCGGCGCGGCGGTCGGGGTTGGCCTTGAGCTCGAGCAGTTCAGCTTGCAGCAAAATGGCATCGAGCAGTTTGTCGATGCCCTCGCCCTTGAGCGCGGAGACGTCGACGAAAAGCGTGTCGCCGCCCCAATCCTCGGCGGAGAGGCCGTGCTCGCTCATTTGCTCGCGCGCGCGCATTGGGTTGGCGCCGTGCACGTCACATTTGTTGACCGCGACTATAATAGTAGCACCGGAGGCTTTGGCGTGGTTGATGGATTCAATGGTCTGCGGCATCACGCCGTCGTCGGCGGCGATGACGAGCACGATAAGGTCGGTGACATTCGCGCCGCGCGCGCGCATGGCGCTGAAGGCGGCGTGGCCGGGGGTGTCGAGAAAGGTAATGGGTTCGAGGCGTTTTTTATCCTCGGGGTGGGGGACCTCGATGGAGTACGCGCCGATATGCTGGGTGATGCCGCCGGCTTCGCCGGAGACGACGTTGGCGTTGCGGATGGAATCGAGCAGGGTGGTCTTGCCGTGATCCACGTGGCCCATGACGGCGACGACCGGCGGGCGGGGTTTGAGATCGGCCTCGGTGTCGTCGAGATCCAGCTCGAGTTTCTTTTCTTGGATTGGAGGCGGAGCGCTGGCGTCGCGCTGGCGTTTCTTGGCTTCGAACCTAAAGCCGTTTTTGGCGCAGAGCTGCTTGGCCGTCGGTTCGTCAATGGCTTGGTTAACATTGGCGAACACGCCGAGCTGCATCAGATCGGCGATCAACTGGAAAGGCTTTCGTTTGATAGCCTCGGCTAGCTCGCGCACCATAATCGGCGGCTTGAGCGTGATGACCGGCGCATCGGGCTTGGCGACATAGCGCGGCTTGGCCGGTTGCGCGGGGCGTTTGTCGCCGGGCTTGGCGGCGTCTTTCTTTTTGTCGTCCCGTTTATCGCGCCGCCCGCGGGCTTCGCGGCGCACGGGCATATTGCCCAAATCAATGAAGCCGATCTTTTCGCCGACCTTCGGTCCGGCCGGTACTTCCGGTTCGGGAGCGGCGGCGGGTTCTTCGGCTGGGGCTTCTGCAGTTCCCTCCGTCGCTTCTGCTTCTTCCGTCTCGGCGGGCGATTCTTCCTCGGCCGGCTCTGGCTCCGGTTCCGGTTCGGGTGCAACGATCAACACGGGGCCGCTCTCGACCGGTTTAGCTTCTTCGGCTTTTTCGGCGGCGGCTTCCGTTTCGGTTTTGGCGGGGGCGAGTTCCTTGGCGATTTCCTGTTCCAGATATTCGCCGGTGATTTTATCGAGCGAGCTGGACGCCACCCGGGCATTGGCGATGCCGAGAGCATTGGCCTTGGCCAGCACTTCTTTGCTCTGGATACCCAGTTTCTTGGCGATGTCGTAAATGCGTACGGGCATAAGTGGCTTTAAGCAGTCTCGGTTTTGTCTGGGTTGTCGGAGGGTTCAGGGGTGTCAGCAGCGGGTTCGGCTTCTTCGTTGGACTCCGCTTCGGGCTTGGTTTTTTTAACCGCAGGTTCTTCGGTGGCTTCCGTTTCAGGTTCAGTTTCTTCAACAACCGTTTCTTCGGCGGTCTCCGGTTCAGCGGCAGCTTCTTCCTCAACAGGGGTTTCCGTTTCGGTTGTTTCAGCTTCGGGCACGCCGGCTTGGAGAGCGGCCAAAATCGTTTCCGCGTGCGGGGCGAGGTCGGGGATTTCCGCGAGGTCCGCAGCTTCGGCTTGTTGCAAATCGGCCACGGAATGGAAGCCGCTCTGGACGAGCGTTTGCGCGAGGGCATCGTCGATGCCGGGCAGGGCGCTCATCGCCGCCACGGCGGTGGCGACTTGGTCGTCGAAGGAAACTACCTCGACCTTATCGGCCTCGATGTCGATGTGCCAGCCGACGAGCTTTTGGGCGAGGCGCGCGTTTTGGCCGCGCTTGCCGATGGCGAGCGAAAGCTGGTCTTCGTTTACGAAAACCGTGATGCGTTTGTCGGCCTCATTGATTTTGAGCCTCTTGATTTCCGCCGGCTTAAGGGCTTCGACGACAAAGATGTTGATGTCCGAGCTCCAGTGGATGATGTCCACCTTTTCGTTGTTCAGCTCGCGCACGATGTTTTTTACGCGTTGGCCGCGCAAGCCCACGCACGCGCCCACGGGATCCACGCGGTTATCGGCCGAATGCACGGCGAGCTTGGTGCGCCAGCCCGGCTCGCGGGCGATGGCGATAATTTCCACCGTGCCATCGGCGATCTCGGTGACTTCCTGCGTGAAGAGTTTGATGACGAAATTCGGGTCTGCGCGGGAGAGAATAATTTCCGGGCCGCGTCCGGTTTCTTCCACGGCCTTCACGTAGCAACGCAGTTGCTCGCCCGGTTGATATTCCTCAATCGGCACCCGCTCGCGGTTAGGCAGCAGTGCCTCGTACCGGCCGAGGTCAATGATCACATCACTGCGCTCGAATCGCCGGACGGTGCCGCGCACGATGTCGCCGGTGCGGTCTTTGAATTCCTCGAAGATGAGCGCCTTCTCGGCGCGCCGGATGTATTGCTTGAGATTTTGGTTGGCGTACTGCGCGGCGATGCGGCCGAAACCGGTGGGCGTCACCTCCATTTCAATCTCGTCGCCGGCCTTGGCGTCTTCTTTATATTTCATCGCGTCGAAGCGCGAAATCTCGTCCTGCTCATTCTGCACGCGGTCCACCACCAACAACCGCGCGAAGGCGCGGATTTCGCCGGACTTGGGATCCGTCTCCACCCGCAAATCGCGACTGGCGCCCACGGCTTTTTTTGCCGCGGCGAGGATAGCCTCGTTAATGGCCTCGGTGAGGGCCTCGCGGCTGATGCCTTTTTCTTTTTCGTAAAAATCCAGCAGAGCCAAAAACTCCGCGCTATTTATGCCTTTATCCATATATTTGGCGCCTTTCACAGGTGGGTTGCCCGGCACTTTGACCCCACTTGGGGAACAAAAAAGCCGGTTTAAAACCGACTTGCCGCATCTGGCTCCATTAGCCAAAACCTACCTGTCGCGGGGAGCGTAGGCGCGGGGCAGGGTAGCGTCAAGGGGAAACGAACCGCTTGCGGGCAGGCGCGTGGGGCGGTAGGCTTGCCCGCATGAGCGACCATGATCGAGATACTACACCACCTGTTTTGCCCCAGCGACCGCAGCATCAACCCCGGTCCAGCGGCGCGGGGCGTTGGGTGGTGATGTTCCTGTTTTTCACGCTGGCGGGGATGTTTTTGCTGGGCGGCTGGTTTCTTTCCTCCGTGAGCGAGGCGATGGATTCGCTGGCCGCGCCCACCGATCTTTACACCGAAACCATCGTGCGCAGTGGCGAAACCGCGCAGCGCATCGCCATCGTGCCGGTCACCGGCATCATCACCAGCTACGGCCTCAGCCCCGAGCAAAACATGGTGACGCGCATCAAGAAGCAGCTTGACCTCGCCGCCGGCGATGAACGCATCAAAGCCGTCGTCCTTCGCATCGATTCTCCCGGCGGCGAAGTGCTTGCCTCCGATGAAATCCACAACGCCATCGTGGAGTTCCAAGCCGACACCGGCAAACCCGTCATCGCCTCGATGGGCGGCATGGCGGCGTCCGGCGGCTATTACGTCGCCGCGCCGTGTCGGCTCATCGTCGCCAACAAACTTACCATCACCGGTTCCATCGGCGTCATTATGCAGTCCATCAATTTTCACGGGCTGATGGACAAAGTCGGAGTGCAAGCGGTCACCTTTAAGAGCGGCGCCAACAAAGATATGCTTTCGCCCTTCAACCCGCCTGAGGCCACCAGCGATGAACAGAAAAAAATCCTGCAGGATTTCATCGACTCCACCTACGAACAATTCGCCGGCATCGTCGAAAGTGGCCGCGAGAAAAAAGGCCACCGCGACACCAAACACGCCAAGGAATTGGTCGCCGATTGGAAGGACTACGCCGATGGCCGCATCCTCACCGGCGCGCAGGCGCTCGAGCTCGGAATGGTCGACAAGCTCGGCAACCTCGATGCCGCCATCCGCCTCGCCGAAGATATCGCCGGCATCACGGAAGACACCGCCCGCCTCGTGCGGCATGATCCGCCCGTCGACATCATGGGCATCTTCCGCCTCTTCGGCAAAAGCAGCACCCCGCCCGCGGGCAGCACCGTGAAGGTCGACTTCGGCCTCAACCCCATTTCGCTTCGGCCCGGTTTGCCGTACTACATCGCGCCCCATCTTTTTGCCCAATAGTTTTTTTGAAAAACGTCCACCTCATCCAGCATCCCCTCGCGCAAGCACGGCTCGCCACCTTGCGCGATAAAACCACGCCGCACCACGAATTTCGCCGCGCCCTCGGCCAGCTCGGGCTGCATTTGCTGCACGAAGCCACCGCTGATTTGGCCGTGAAAAAAAAGCGTGTGCGGACGCCGCTCGGCCCCGCGCCCGCCACCGTGCCCGCGCGGGAAATTCTGCTTGTCCCCATCCTGCGCGCCGGCCAAGGGCTCATCACTCTCGCTGACCTAATCCTCCCCGAAGCTCGCATCGGCTACCTCGGCATTGCCCGCAACGAAACCACCCTCCAACCCGAATGGTATTTGGAAAAACTCCCGCCGCGCCTGGGCCGCTTTGAAGTATTCGTCATCGACCCCATGCTCGCCACAGCTGGCAGCGCCATCGCCGCTGGTAAGCT